>NZ_BAAHSI010000017.1:0-66654 GCF_054601575.1 Faecalimonas canis
CGTGGTTTTCTTAATACAAGAAAAAGATTGCGTAAAACGCAATCTTTTGTAAAATCTATATATTATTTTTCTGCTTGAAATAAAATCTCATTCTTACGGGCAAGCCCCAATTCCTCTTTCGCCTTGTCCTCTATATACTCGTCTGTCTGCACATATTCTTCTAATTCTTTAATATCTTCCAGTCTTTCTTCCTCTTCTTTAATCTGTCTTCGCAATTCCTCTTCCTGTGCTTTGTATGTTTTGTTCTTTGCCTGAAGCGAAATGCTACTTACAGAAACGACCCCGCCCAGCAACATTAAAACACAGGTAACAATTACCATACTTCGTTTATGGCGTTTTAACTGTTGTTTTTTTTGGCGTGCAGATATTTTTTTGTTTATTTTCGCCATAAAAATTCCCCATTTACTACTTATTTATACGTCATTATCCCCATAACACATGTCCATATTAGCGTGTTTTCGCCCGTTTATCAACACTTTTCTTGATTTTTTCACATATTTTTTTCGTCAAAAAAATCAAAAAAGATAACATAATCATGCCTAAAACAACACCTAGTATGAAGAACCAACGGACACTACCATCACTTGTATAATAGATTTCTATAAACAAATAAAAACTCGTCCCTACCCAGAACAAAAAATCTTCTATCGAAATGGAAAGCAGGTTATGCCCGATAATTCTTCTTATAACTCTCAATAAAGTATATGTACCATACACGACCATTCCCGCAATTATGGCGTGGACAAATATTGCCATTTCTTTCTCTAACCCAAGCATCGACGATTACCTAAACAGTTTTGCAACCAGATTTTCTCCTTGTTTCGCTTTTGCATGAATTTCTGAGTAAGCGATACTGTCAATATTTCCCGAGAGGTCCACTTCTCCCTTTTCCAAACTAAGACGATTGACATGAATATCGCTTCCTTTGACCATAAGCATTCCCTGTTCCGTTTCCAGTAATATTTCATTCAAATCAAAAGACAAAACGTCCAGTACCCCCGTCACCACACTTGTCTTTCGGTTATTAATGATAATTTTATGTGCTTTTGGCACTTGCTTCTCTTCCATTCACCTACACGCCCTTTCCATTTGTCCGAACAGACAATACATTCTTTTTGCTATTATATGAAAAGAGCGGTAAATTTATGACTGTATCTACAGATAGCGGAATAAATCTTTCGCTTCCTCTTTCTTTGTTGTTTCCTGAAGGGCAAGCACTTCCGCTTTTACACTTTTCGTTCCGAATTGGATTTCAATAATATCGCCTATTTTTACTTTCTGCGATGCTTTCGCCACTAGCCCATTTACCAATACACGTCCCGCATCGCAGGCTTCATTTGCCACGGTTCTTCTCTTAATCAGACGGGATACCTTTAAAAATTTATCTAATCTCATACTTCCTCCTCTTAAAAGGGGACGTAGTAAAACTTAATTTTACTACGTCCCCTTTCACAGTTTTTTAACAATTCACAGCATCTTTTAATGCTTTTCCAACTTTAAATTTTGGTACTTTACAAGCTGCAATACTCATTGTTTTTCCTGTCTGTGGATTTCTTCCTTCTCTTGCTGCTCTTTCGCTTACTTCAAATGTTCCAAATCCTACTAACTGGATTTTTTCACCTTTTTTCAATTCTTCTGTAACAACTTCAACGAAAGCTTTTAATGCTTTCTCAGCGTCTTTTTTTGATAATTCTGCATTTTCAGCAACTGCTGCAATTAATTCTGTTTTATTCATGGATATATCCTCCTCTAGTTGTATCATAAAATCTATCTTAGATTCTATAGCAATTATGAGCATTTCACCTGTTTTTCCTGCTCTTGCCCTAAGTACTGTTATAACGGTTTCCCCTATATTTGTCAAGGGAATTATAGCATTTTATCAATCATTTCAAGCACTTCTTTGCCCAATTCTTCCGATTTTTTGTCCGCATCCTCTAAAGATGTTCCCTTTACTCCATAGTAGAATTTTACTTTCGGCTCTGTACCTGACGGTCTTACACATAACCAGGCTTCATCCGTTAAATCATAATAGATTACATTTGAGTTTGGAAGTCCTGTCGGTTTCATTTCTCCCGTTTTTATATCTTTGATTGTACCCGCCTTATAATCACGGGCTTTCACTACTTCATACGGACCAAATAACGCCGGTGTTTCTTCCCTCAATGTATTTAAAATCTGTTGGATTTTTTCCAGCCCTTCAATTCCTTTCAATGTAATCGACTGGATTCCGTCTTTGTAATATCCGTATTTTTCATACATATCAATCATTGCATCCCATAATGTTTTGCCTTTTGTTTTGTAGTATGCCGCCGCTTCACAAAGCGCCATTGTCGCAACAATAGCATCTTTATCTCTGGCGTGTGTTCCGACAAGGCACCCGTAACTTTCCTCAAATCCAAACAAATAGTGACCTTTTCCAGTTGTTTCAAACTCTAAGATTTTCTGTCCGATATACTTAAATCCTGTTAATACTTCGATAAGTCCTACTCCATATCCTTTTGCAATAGCATCAGCCATATTTGTCGTAACAATCGTTTTAATAAGATAACTATCCTCAGGAAGTCCTTCTCTTTCTTTTCTCTGTCCGATTTCATAGTCTGCAAGAAGACACCCTGACATATTTCCTGTAAGAACTTTATATTCTCCTGATACCGTATCTTTTACATATACTCCAAGTCTGTCAGCATCAGGATCTGTTGCCAAAATCAAATCGGCATCAACTTCTTTTGCTAATTTCAGACCAAGTTCAAACGCTTCTTCTGACTCTGGATTTGGATAAGATACTGTAGGGAAATTTCCATCTGGAAGTTCCTGCTCTTTAACAATATAAACATTTTCAAATCCCAATTCTTTTAAAACGCGTCTTACAGGAACATTCCCCGAACCGTGAAGGGCACTGTAAACGATTTTTAATTCTTTATTCATGGCATCAATGGCATCCTGATGGATTACCTGCTCTTTTAACGCTGCAATGTAAGCGTCATCAATATCCGCTCCGATTGTTTCATATAAACCTGCTTCTTTCGCAGCTTCTAAAGGCATTGTTTTTACACAATAGAAATCTTCCACCGCCTGCACTTCTGTCATAATTCCTTTATCATGCGGTGGTGTAATCTGTGCACCATCCTCCCAGTATACTTTATATCCGTTGTATTCCGGCGGATTGTGGCTTGCAGTAATATTAATACCTGCAATGCAGTTTAACTGACGCACTGCAAAAGATAACTCAGGAGTCGGTCTTAACGTATCAAATACATATGCCTTAATTCCATTTCCTGCAAGACAGAGTGCTGCCTCATCCGCAAATTCCGGCGACATATGGCGTGAGTCGTATGCAATTGCAACTCCTCTTTCCTTCGCTTCTCTTTTTATAATATAATTTGCCAATCCCTGCGTTGCTTTTCTGATTGTATATATATTTAAACGATTTGTTCCTGCACCGATAATTCCTCGAAGCCCTGCTGTTCCAAATTCTAAATCTTTATAAAAACGTTCTTTAATTTCTTTTTCGTCATCTGCGATTCCCTTTAACTCTGCTTTTGTATCTTCGTCAAAGTAAGCATCATTTAACCATTGATTATATTTTTTCTGATAATCCATACTTTCTTTTACCTCCCGTAAATTCCTAGTCTTTATTATACAACAGTATTTTCCAAATGAAAAGCAAATATACTCTTTAAAAACTGATTCTTTTCCTCTGTCTGCGAAATAGCAACAGAAAGTTTTTCTACATTTTTCTCAGAAATCCATGCTTTATTGGAATGATAATAATTATTCAGCACTTTCCAAAACTTCTCCGGATAAATAAATCTAAGACAAAGATATTCTTTTTCTTCCTCATCCAAAGGATTGATCTCCTGATATGTACGAAGCATCGCTCTGCCGAGTTCCACACTCCAATGATATTTTTCCAACACTTTTCGCATGAAATAGTATAAATCCGCCGCCTGAATATCTAAACAGGAATGTTCAAAATTAGTCGTTGCCATTCCTCTCTGTGTCATAATCAAATTATGGTAATTGTAATCCCCATGTGTAATCGTTCCTTCCTCAATACTTTTTTGTCGAAGTATTTTATATGACGAGTTTTCCAATTTTCTGCCGGCATATTCCGCCCACATATACATTTCATCAAAATGCTGCAGAACAACATTCTCAAACAGATTTTTCGCAGTCTTATTCCGTATAAATTTTCTTACTTTTCTCAATTCTCTATTATGCCGTATATACTCCTCTTCCAAATCATTTCCTACCAATGCTTTCCAATCTTCATCCGGCATTTTCATCAGTAAATGTATTCTCGCAAGATTTTTTGTCGCCTCTAAAACTTCCGTTTCTCTCTTCACGTCACACTCACGTCCCAAATACCACTTTTTCAGTACATAACGTGTCCCGTCTTCAGCCTCACTAACAAAGTTCCCTTCTTTATTGATAAACATATTGTCTACCCGTTCATATCCTCTATTTATCATTTGAGTTGTAAGTGTTTCCAACGCCGGAATTTTTTTCTCCGAGTAAACGGTTTCCTTAAGCAAGAGTACCCCCTTATCCGTTTCGCATAAAATAGCTCCTCTTACTCTTTTCGTTGCACTGACTTCTATATCATATTGCTCCAATACATTTAAACTATATTCTTTCATGACTCCCCCTACATTTTCTGTTTTGCTCTTTTAACTGTATGAGGAAGTATTATAAAGTAGAACAAAATCTATTGTACAAGTCAGATTTTTCCACTTTCTTTTACATAAAGTTTTAATAGTTCTTCATTATTATATTCAGGGTTATCCAAAACTAACTGTAATAATTTATTCAACATTTCTCCAATTTCTTTCCCCGGTTTCATTCCAAGTTGAATTAAATCATCTCCCGTAACAGAAAGAGTTTTTAGAGAAACACACTGCCCTTTTTCCTGTATTTCTTCAAAACAATCTTTAATTCCGTCAAGATTTGCCAATTTTTCCGTACGCTGATATTCACTCTGTGCCAATGTATCCGCCATACGCACTTCCAAATAAAACGGAAATAAATCTTCCCCGATAACATTTACCGCATGTCTGACATTTTTTGTCCGTGCAGGCATTCTGTAATCGTGGTGTTTTACCAGTTTTGTCACTTTTCGCAACGTATCATTATCAAATTTCAATCGTTTCAAAATCCTCTTAACGATTTTTTCACCTTCTACATCATGATATTTAAAATGAGCAACTCCGTCCTCATCTATTGTTTTCATCATCGGCTTACCAACATCGTGCAATAACATTGTCAGCCTTAAAATTTTATCCGCTCTAATAAGTGTGAGTGCCTTAATCGTATGTTCCCCGACCGTATACATATGGTGCGGTGTTTCCTGTTCTGTTGACATCATCTCATCAAATTCTGGCAAAATCACTTTCGTAATACCAAGTTCATATGCAAGACGAATTCTCTCAGGATTCGGAGAAACAAGCATTTTCACCAATTCTACCTGTATTCTCTCCGCACTAATCTGTTGTAATGTGGGTGCTAACGCCACAATTCCCGCTTTTGTTTCTTCCTCGATGGAAAATCCAAGCTGTGCCGAAAAACGAACCGCCCTCAAAATACGAAGTGCATCCTCGCCAAATCTTTCTTTTGCATTGCCGACACATCTAATCACACCTTGTTTTAAATCTTCCATACCGCCAAAAATATCGACAATTCCCTCTTCTTCATTGTATGCCATTGCATTAATTGTAAAATCTCTACGTAACAAATCTTCCCGCAGACATCTTGTAAACGTTACCTGTTTTGGATGACGGTTATCCTCATATTTTCCATCAATACGATATGTCGTCACCTCAAATCCTTCTTTTCCCATTAATACAGTAATTGTTCCATGCTCAATTCCTGTATCAAAAGTTCTCTCAAATAATGCTTTCGTTTCCTCCGGCAGAGCCGATGTAGTAATATCCCAATCTTCAGGCTCTCTTCCCAAAATGGAATCTCTCACGCATCCGCCAACTGCATATGCCTCATAACCGTGACTTTTCAACGTATGAATAATTTTTCTTACTTTTTCCGGTAATGTAATTTTCATTTTCTTTCCCTTTCCTATTCTCCCGCAGACCGAATATGTTTTTTCACTTCATCTTTTTTCATCACTTTTCCAACAGAAATCATTTTTCCATCAATCATCAGCGCCGGCGAAGTCATCACACCCAGTTTAACAATTTCCATGAGGTCTTCCACCTTTTCTACTACTGCCTCCACGCCCGTTTCATCTACTGCTTGCATAACGTTATCATATAATTTATCACATTTATCGCAACCTGTTCCAATCACTTTAATATTCATCTTTTTCACCCCTAGTTTCTCAACTTCATTTCCGTGTCATTATATTTTGCCCACAATTCAAAAATCTTTTTAATAATGGCCGGTCCAATTTTGGAAATAAACACAACCTGTCCTTTTTCTAACGCATCCGTCTTTTGAAAATCCACTTTTTTACCAACCAAATCTACCTGTTTCCAGCCTTTATCCTTAAGATTTACAAAACCCTTTGCCCTATATAAATCCGGTGCGATCTCTTCCAAAAAAGAAAGCAAGCCTTTTTCATCCACTTCCTGCTCTATCTCCATAAACAGCGTCTTCGGCTTTGTTTCTTCCGTATTTGTCGTTTCCTCGCCTTCCGCCCACTGATATAACAATAAATCTTCGTCTAAAACAGATAACTCCAAATCTCCATTTGCACTCTCCACAATTTTGCAGACAGGATTAATTTTTCTAATAGTTTTACAAAGATTGTCAATTTCTTCTGCTGTGATCAAATCTGTTTTTGTAATTACCGCCAAATGACAATGCTTTAATTGCCGATACACCGTTTCCAAATCATCTAACTGTGACAAAAAATTTACTCCGTCCACAAAGCAAATCACACCTTTAAATTCATACTGTTTCCCTGACACCATTTCAGCTGCTCTTAATATTTCTTCCACATTGGACGGATCTCCCAATCCGGAACTTTCCACAAATAATTTATCAAATTCATGCTGTGCCATTTCACTCAATGCCTGTACAAACTGTAATTTTAAACAGGAACAAAAAATTGATCCCCTATTAATTTCCACCATTTTAATATCATTGTGTTTCAAAATTTCTCCGTCAATTCCCAGTTTTCCAAATTCATTTTGAATCACTCCAATTTTTTCCCCCTGTAATTTTTGTAAAATTTTCAACAAAACCGTTGTTTTTCCCGCTCCCAAAAATCCTGTAAGAACATACAATTCCATTTTCTATCCCTTCTTTCTCTATACTATCAAAAACGAAATTCCATTGAATAAATATCCGACTAAAATAATTCCTATCGACACAATTCCTATAAATACGCCGAGAAGTTTTGGTTTAACCGCCTTTTTCAACATAATCATTGATGGAAGCGACAAAGTAGTGACCGCCATCATAAATGACAAAATCGTTCCCAATCCCGCTCCTTTTAAAAGCAGTGTTTCCGCTACCGGAACTGTTCCAAAAATATCTGCATACATTGGAATACCTACAATAACCGCCAGCAGAACAGAATACCATTTTTCTTTTCCTAATATACTTTCTACCCATACCTGCGGAATAAAATTGTGAATAATCGCTCCAATTCCAACCCCGACCAAAATGTACGGTGCAACTTTCTTAATCGTTTCTAACACTTGGTCTTTACCATACAAAACTCTCTCTTTTATTGTCATCTTGTGCCATTCACCTGATACATTTCCCGCATTTCTAATAAATTCTTCCACATATTTTTCCATATGCAGTTTCTCAATAAATATTCCGCCAATCACGGCAATAAGAAGTCCAAACACCACATAGATTACCGCAACCTTCACTCCGAAAATACTCATCAAAAGAACAAGTGAGCCTAAGTCTACCATCGGTGAAGAAATCAAAAAAGAAAAAGTAACGCCTAGAGGAAGACCTGCTCCGGTAAATCCCATAAAAATCGGAATAGAAGAACAGGAACAAAACGGGGTAACCGTTCCAAGCAATGCCCCGAGTATATTACCGCCTATTCCTTTAAATTTACCTAAAATCTTTCTGCTCCGCTCCGGTGGGAAATAACTTTGAATGTAAGAAGCAATAAAAACCAATACAGAAAGTAAAAAGAAGATTTTTACGGTATCATAAATAAAAAATTCTATCGCCTCTCTCATCTTTTTCCCTCACTTTTTTCAAACATTATTTTCCCTAAAACATCATACATATCCTGCAAAACCTCTTTATTTAAGGAATAATGTGTCCATTTCCCTTCTTTTCGCGGAATGACAAGTCCCACATCACACATCAACTTCATATCATGAGAAAGTGTAGGCTGTGTAACATGAAATTCTTCCTGTATTTTACAGGCACAAAGTTCACCTCCCGATAACATATGGATAATTTTTAATCGCTTCGGGTCCGAAAATACTTTCAAAATCCCTGCATATTTTATATAATCCATTTCTGCGTTTCCCCTTTATATATAGATTTTTTTCTATGTATAGAATACTCCTCACATAGAAAAATGTCAATATAAAAAGACACCTCAATATGAAGTGCCTTTCATTTTCTCTATTCTAGTATGATTTTCCCCAGTAAACCATATGTTTAGCAGGCTTACCACAGCAGATACACACGTCTGATAACTGTTCCTGTTCAGGCGGAATACAACGTGAAGAGGCTCCTCCTGTCTGTGCTTTGATTTCGTCCTCACAAGCCTCATCTCCACACCACATTGCTTTAATAAATCCACGGTTTTCTTGGAATTTTTCAATCATTTCATCCATAGTAACCGCTGTGTCAATGTGTGAATCAAGGAATTCTTTCGCTTTATCAAACATATCTTTCTGAATTTTTTCTAAGATTTCCCCTAATTTTGTTGTAATTTCATCTAAAGATACGACAATTTTTTCTCTTGTATCACGGCGTACAACAACAACCTGATTATTTTCAATATCTTTTGGTCCTATTTCAATACGTGTTGGGATTCCCTGCATTTCCTGTTCGCTGAATTTCCATCCCGGACTCTTATCTGAGTCATCCATATTAACCGAATATCCCGCTGCCTTTAATATGTTCATAAGTTCTGTTGCTTTTTCAAGAACACCTTCTTTATGCTGAGCAATTGGAATTACTCTTGTCTGAATAGGAGCAATTCTTGGCGGAAGAACAAGACCGCTGTCATCTCCGTGTACCATAATTAGTGCACCAATCATTCTTGTTGTTAATCCCCAAGATGTTTCGTATACACTGTGTAATTCATTATTTTTATCCAAATATTTAATGTCAAATGCATCCGCAAATCCGCTTCCAAAGAAATGGCTTGTCGCTGCCTGCAATGCTTTTCCGTCATGCATCAACGCCTCAACCGTATAAGTATCTTCTGCTCCTGCAAATTTTTCACTGTCTGTTTTTTTACCTGCAACAAGAGGGATTGCAAGACTTTCTTCAATAAAGTCTTTGTAAATCTTTTGCATTAAAATTGTTCTTTCTTCTGCTTCTTCATATGTCGCATGAATTGTGTGGCCTTCCTGCCATAAAAATTCTCTCGAACGAAGGAAAGGTCTTGTTGTTTTTTCCCAACGCAGTACAGAACACCATTGATTCCAAATTTTGGGAAGATCTCTGTAAGACTGTACTGTTTTGCTCCAATGGTCGCAGAATAATGTTTCAGATGTAGGTCTGATACACATTCTTTCCTGAAGTGGTTCGTTACCTCCATGTGTAACCCATGCAACTTCCGGTGCAAATCCTTCAATATGATCTTTTTCTTTCTGAAGAAGATTTTCCGGAATTAACATTGGAAGGTATACATTTTCTACACCTGTTTCTTTAAATCTTTTATCCAAGTCTGCCTGCATTTTCTCCCAGATTGCATATCCGTTAGGAAGATAAACCATGCAACCTTTTACTCCTGTATAATCACACAGTTCCGCCTTACTTACTACGTCTGTGTACCATTGTGCGAAATCCTCATCTCTTGAAGTAATCGCTTCTACAAATTTCTTTTCTTTTGCCATAGCACTCTCTCCTTTTACTACTTTATTTGATAGTTTACGGAAACAAAAAACGCCGGATTTTTCGTTCCCTAAAGGGACCGAAAAACCTCGGCGGTACCACCCTAATTAATTATGATAACATATACCTGTTTATCATAATTCACTTTCTTCCCTTTAACGCAGAGATACGTTGTATTTTCATACAAAGCTCGAAGGCAGGTTCTATATAGCATCCGTAGAAATATTCCACCACAAATTTCCTCTCTGTAACTTCTTCTATATATACTAATCCTTTTCATCGCCAATCTGTATAACTATTCGTAATTTTACGGGAAACACGCATCTTTGTCAAGTCCGTAACCCGAAAGATTTTATACTTATATTATAGAATTCCTCTGCTTTTCTTTTGAATATTTACCTGAGCCGGCATTGATTTGCAACCGCAAATCCTTTCATTCGGATTTGCGGTGAATAGATTTGAATTTTTGATAAAATATTATTTACATTTTAGAAATAAATTCATCTAAAGATTTTGACTTAGCTGCTGTTTGTATCCTGCATTTTAACACTTCCTGATCCCGTTCTTTAAAAAATTTTTCCTTAAGTTCTTCAGGTACTTCTCCGAAATTTTCCAAAAACATTATTAAAGATTTTACCATTCCGGCATTTTCCCCTTCTTTTCTTTCATCTTTCAGCAATTCTTCAAAAAGCATATATTTTTCCTCCATTTCTCTATTCTGCTTAATATGCTTCACAAATTCCTGCAACTTCCTTACATACTCATCTTGAAAATCATTCTGACTTTCTTTTAAATCTGCTTCTACAAATTTTAGAAAACGTATAAGTTCTTTCGGCACTTCCTCATCGTTACGTCCTTTTGTACTTAGGAATACAATATTTCTTTTATCTTGCAGTCTTACCTTTTTCGTTTCTTTACATTCCATTTGAAAAGTATATTTGTATTTCTTTTCTCCAAACGGATCAAAATCACAAATAAAAATAACATAACTATTTGGAAGTTCAGCATACTCTGAACCGGATAATAGCATCTCCATATCCATCTGACTTTGGTAATATCTGCTTCTCAATCCCAAGGAACTCTGACTGGATACCTGCATCTCCACATTGTAACGAGTATTATTTTCATCTTTCGCATACACATCTAAACGAACTCCTTTATACTCGGGATAATACACGATATTCTTCTCTGTACTGACTTCCACATGATCTATTTGTATTTGTAATGCTCTCTCCAGAAAGCCTTTGCAGTTTTCTTCATCTAACATTACCGCCGCAAACATAAAGTTGTCTTTAATTGTAAGGTTCTTTAATTGTTTCTTCATCTAAACTCCTCCGTTTACAGAGGAATTCTATAGATTATATTATAACAAACTTCTCACAAGATCGCCATGCCATTTTACTCCAGTTCAAACACCATTTCCTTTTTTGTCTTCGGATGCGTAAAACTAAGTCTATAAGCACAAAGGGCAATCTTATCCCACTTCTTTCTTTCATAGTTGCCAGCATTATATTTTGCATCACCCATAATTCCGCAACCGATATTTGACAACTGTACCCTTATTTGATGATGCCTGCCTGTTTCTAAACAAATATGTAAGACTGCAGTTCCATTTTCTCTTTCTTCCTTTACCTCGTAATGTAAAACCGCCCGTTTCGCCCCCATTTCATTTTCATCACATATCCGCGATGTATTAGAACGCTTATCTTTTACCATATAATTAGTAAGCGTCCCCTCTTTCTGCGGAGGAACTTTACAGACAATTGCCCTGTATTCTTTTCCAAACCCTTTTTGCTGCAACTGTCTACTCAATTCTTTTGCTGCAAAAGGTGTTTTTGCAAACACGAGTAGCCCTTCTACCATTTGGTCTAAACGGTGTATAACAGCAAGATACGGCTCTTGCTTTTTTACTGATTGCTGATACAAATAATTTTTCAGCAGACTTACCATATCTTTTTCACCTATTCGACTTGTCTGTGTTGCTATCTTAGGCAATTTATGACAAACGAGCAAATACTCATCTTCATACAAAATATAATCTTTTATATCCATTCTTCTTCCCCTTTATTTTTTATCTATTATACACAATTTATATAAAAAGTGCCACGAAACCATCTTCTGATTTCGTGACACCTTATCATCCTTAAACCTTATACAACTTCCGGTTCTTCCCGTAACGCTTCTTCATATTTTGCTAAAATTGTACTCTGTATTCTTTCTCTTGTTGCAGAGTTAATCGGGTGTGCAATATCTCTATATTCTCCATCCAATGATTTCTTACTTGGCATTGCAATAAATAACCCTTTTTCTCCTTCAATAACCTTTATATCATGTACTACAAATTCTTCATCCATAGTAATTGACACTACGGCTTTTAATTTTCCTTCTTTTGTTACCTTTCTTACTCGTACATCTGTAATCTGCATATCTTTGGCCTCCTTAATTATAATGTATATCTCTGATTTTTTTCTACTACAACTTTTATTCCGCCCTCACCTATATATCGGGTATTGGAGCGAATTGTATCTCTACTTTCCACAATACAATTTTCAATGTATGTATTATCTCCAAGATACACATCATTCAGAATGATTGAGTTCTTAATAATACAATTATTTCCAACAAATACCTTTTTAAATAAAATAGAATTTTCAACCGTACCGTTTATAATACTTCCGCTTGCAACTAAACTATTTTTTACAATCGCTCCCGGATTATATTTTGCCGGCGGTAAATCACTCACTTTAGAATATACTCGCGGTAATTCATGAAAGAAATACTCACGCACTTCAGGTTTTAGAAAATCCATATTTGTTTTATAATAAGCTTCAACTGTTGAAATATTGCTCCAGTAATTTTTTATCTTATATCCGTAAATTTTCTTTACGTTCTTATAACGAATTAAAATATCCGTTACAAAATCATAATTTTCTTCCTCTGCCGCTTTCTCAATCAAATCAATTAACTGTCTTCTGCGAAGAACATAAATTCCTGTAGAAATTGTTCTTGATTTTGCCAGCATCGGTTTCTCTTCAAATTCTTCTATCAGACAATCTTCATTCATCTTGATTGTTCCATAACGTCTTGCATTATCCCCCGGCTCTAAATCTTTACATACCACTGTAATATCAGCCTGTTTTTTAATATGATATTCCAAAACTTCATTGTAATCTAATTTGTAAACTGCATCCGCTGAAGTAATGATAACATACGGTTCATGCGATTTTTTCAGAAAATCAAGATTTTGGTGAATAGCATCCGCCGTTCCTCTGTACCAGTAACCGTTATCTTTTGTAATGGTAGGTGTAAATACATACAGACCTCCCTGTTTTCTTCCGAAATTCCACCATTTCGATGAATTCATATGTTCGTTTAAAGACCTTGCATTATACTGTGTCAACACTGCCACTTTCTGTATATTAGAATTAGTCATATTACTAAGTGCAAAGTCAATACATCTGTAACTTCCCGCAACAGGCATTGCCGCAACCGCACGTTTATTCGTCAGTTCTTTCATTCTGTTGTTGTTACCACCTGCTAAAATAATACCTACTGCTCTCATACCTATCTTTCACCTGCCTTTATTAATGTTTCACCACTTTCAAGCACTCCACCTATGTAATCTTCTTTTGATGTCACACCACTAATGGCGGTATTTTTCCCAATCTGTACATCTGACGGAATTACGCTCTTTTCTCCTATTGTGACTAATCCCGAATTATAAATATCCGGCCGCATTTTATTCGGCTTATCACTTCCGATTCCGATAGTGACGTTATCCTCGACTTTTACATTTTCGGCAATAATCGCCTTGTCCACTACACAATTCTCGCCGATTTCCGTTTCATTCATAATAATGGAATCCCTTATAATCGTTCCTTTTCCAACCCGCACTCTCGAACCGAGAATGGAATTATGTACTTCACCGTAAATACTTGCACCATTACATATAATACTTCTCTCTATTGCAGACTGATCTGAAACGTAGTTCGGCGGAAGAACTCCTGAATTTGTATAAATTTTCCAAAATTCTTCATACAAATTAAACTCAGGAATAATATCAATCAATTCCATATTTGCTTCCCAATATGAACTTAACGTTCCGACATCTTTCCAATATCCATTGTATTCATACGCAAATAATCTCTGATTCTTACCATGACAATATGGAATAATATGTTTTCCGAAGTCACAATTCGGCTGACTTGACAATTCCTGTAATGCCTCTTGTAATACAGGCCAACTGAAAATATAAATCCCCATAGAAGCAAGATTACTTCTAGGCTGCGCCGGTTTTTCCTCAAAGTCTTCAATTTTACCCTCATCATCTGTAATTACGATTCCAAAACGGCTTGCTTCCTCTAATGGTACAGGCATTGCCGCTATCGTAACATCCGCATTGTTTTCCTTATGGAAATCAAGCATAACTTCATAATCCATCTTGTATATATGGTCGCCGGACAAAATCAACACATAATCCGGATTATATGCACTCATATAATCTAAATTTTGATAAATGGCATTAGCCGTTCCTGAATACCATTCACTGCTTGTACTTTTTTCGTACGGCGGTAATACAGTTACCCCTCCTACATTGCGGTCTAAATCCCACGGTATCCCAATTCCAATATGTGTGTTTAATCTTAATGGCTGATACTGAGTCAATACTCCTACTGTATCAATTCCGGAGTTGATACAGTTACTCAGCGGAAAATCTATAATTCTGTATTTTCCACCAAATGAAACGGCAGGCTTTGCTACTTTTGCTGTCAGAACCCCAAGTCTGCTACCCTGTCCACCTGCTAAAAGCATTGCTATCATTTCTTTTTTTATCATGTCATCGCCCCTTCCAGTAGTAATAATTTTATTATAGCATACACAAGCCTATCCGTGAACATTTTTTACAAATTCTTTAAATCTTTTTTCCTTTTTCATACAAATGTAACAAAAAGAAATGGCTTGGCATTTTATCCTACAATAGTTATAATATAAAGGTAGACTATAAAATATGTTTAAAAATGTAAAAAAGAAGAATGGGGAGCATTTTTATGTATAAAATTGATTTTAAAAAGCCAATCCATGTACATTTTATCGGTATAGGTGGAATCAGTATGAGCGGTTTGGCTGAAATTCTGTTAAAAGAAGGTTTTACAGTTTCCGGTTCTGATAATAAAGAATCTGCACTAACTGAGCATCTTATAGGAAAAGGGGCAACTATTTTTTACGGTCAGAAAGCATCTAATATTATTGACGGAATTAACGCTGTCGTTTACACGGCTGCCATTCACGAGGATAACGAAGAGTTTGCCGAAGCTGTTCGCCAGAACATTCCAATGTTATCCCGCGCTGAACTTCTCGGACAATTGATGACAAACTATGAATGTCCTATTGCAGTTTCAGGAACACACGGAAAGACAACAACAACTTCTATGTTATCTCACGTACTTTTGGAAGGCAAAAAAGACCCGACCATTTCCGTGGGGGGTATCTTAAAAGCAATCAATGGAAATATTCGTGTAGGCAATTCAGGTATATTCGTTACGGAAGCCTGTGAATATACAAATAGTTTTCTGCATTTTCTTCCGAAAATCAGTATTATTTTAAATGTAGAAGAAGACCACATGGACTTTTTCAAAGATATTGATGACATTCGTCATTCTTTCCACCGTTTTGCACAATTACTTCCTCAGAGTGAAGAAGGTACGCTTATTATTAACGGTGAAATCGAAAATATAAACGCAATCACAGAAGGACTGACCTGCCGTATACTGACTTATGGTTTGTGCAGCGACTATGATTACTGTGCAAAAAATATCACTTATAACGAAACAGGCTGTACTTCTTTTGATTTTTATCGCTTTGGAGAGTTTGTTGACCGAATCTCCCTTTCCGTTACAGGAGAACATAATGTATCCAATGCCTTAGCGGCCATCGCCGTAGGCGAACTTACCGAAGTTCCTTTGGACGCTATCAAAAAAGGACTTTTATCTTTCTCCGGAACAGACAGACGTTTTGAATACAAGGGCGAGAAAAACGGATTTACAATTATTGATGACTACGCACATCATCCGACAGAAATTACGGCAACGCTTTCTTCGGTAAAACATTATCCACACAGAGAAACATGGTGTATTTTCCAACCGCACACTTACACAAGAACGAAAGCATTTTTCCATGAATTTGCGGAGGCACTTTCTCTCGCAGATCATGTCCTTCTCGTTGATATTTATGCGGCAAGAGAAACAGATACTTTAGGAATGTCTTCTGAACTTCTCGCTAAAGAAATTCAAAAATTAGGGACAGATGTACACTATTTTCCTGACTTTAAATCTGTGGAAAACTTTGTCCTTGAACACTGTATCCACGATGATTTGTTGATAACTATGGGTGCGGGAGATGTTGTAAACATTGGTGAATCATTACTTTCCACATAGTTATCCCCATTATCCACAATTTTTTTATCCACAAAAAAGCCAAGTTTTCCACCGAAAAGTTCTTTGTCCTATGCCGATATAATGTTATAATACGCATACGAACGAAGAAGAACTTACTTTTTGAAGGGGTAAAGATACAATGAAAGCATTGAAATTACACAATCATCTTCAGATGAATTTCACATGGATTGAAAATGATTTTATAGATAATTATATGGCACGTGCAAATGGGGAATATGTCAAAGTTTATTTGTTCTTACTCCGTCATTTGCAAAATCCGTGCACTGCTGTGACAATATCTACTATTGCCGACTGTCTTGAGAACACGGAAAAAGATATTTTGCGTGCCTTGAAATATTGGGAAAAAGAAGGATTAATCTCTCTTACTTATGATTCTTCTAATGAAATTGATGGCATCAGTATAGGGAGTGAACCAACAGAGATTTGCGAAGAAGTTACGGTTGAGAAAATTGAACCTGTCATTGAAACGACACCTGTTGTTGTACAGGAAGAAGTTGTTGACGAGAAGCCTGTTTCAAAGGCTTCCAGCATTGAACAGTTTAAAAACCGTAAAGAATTAAAATCTCTGCTATTTATTGCTGAACAGTATCTTGGAAAAACATTATCCGGAACGGATATTGAAGCCATTACATATTTTTATGATACCTTGCATTTTTCTGCAGATCTTGTAGAATATTTAATTGAATACTGTGTGGAAAACGGACATAAAAGTATCCATTACATTCAAAAAGTAGCTCTTGCATGGTCAGAAGAAAATATTACAACGGTAGAGCAGGCAAGAAACAGTTCTAAGTTTTATAACAAAAACTGTTATTCTATTTTAAACGCCTTTGGAATTAAAGGGCGTGCCGCTGCCGCACCGGAACTGGCGTATATTAAAAAATGGACGGAAGAATACGGATTTAGTTTGGATTTAATTATTGAGGCGTGTAATCGCACAATGGCGAAACTGCACCAGCCAAGTTTTGAATATACCGATTCCATTTTAAGAAAATGGATTGCATCTAATGTACATCATCTTTCTGATTTGCAACGCTTAGACTCTGCTCACCGTCAGACTGTTGTCCGCAGAAGAGCAGAAACGAAACCTGTTGTAAAAAATAAATTTAACAACTTTGAAGGTCGTACTTATGATTACGATTCTTTAGAAAAAAAACTTTTAAGCCAATAAATAATAGAAGGAGAGTATCGTGGCATTAAAAAACGCTCAACATGATATGATTATGCGTAACTATGAACAAAAGCAGTTACGCAGTCAGAATATTTTGACGCAACGCTATAATGAAATTTATGAGAAGATTCCCAAGTTTAAGGAACTTGAGGATTCTATTTCTATGCTCGGAGTTCAACACGCCCGCAAACTGCTTGACGGTGATACCCTTGCTTTAGAAGAATTTCGTGTACAGTTAAATACCTTATGCCGTAAAAAATCGGATTTACTCATTCAAAACGGCTATCCTGAAGATTATCTCGAACCGGTATATGAATGTCCTTTGTGCAAAGATACCGGATATATTGGCAATGAAAAATGTATTTGTTTTAAACAAGAAGCCATTGACCTGTTATATACGCAGTCTAATCTGAAAGAAATTCTGAAAAAGGAAAATTTTGACACCTTTTCTTTTGATTATTATTCTGATAATTTTGTAGATGCACGAAGCGGTCTGTCATCATTAACCGCCATTAAAAAGGCTTATCAGATCTGCGTTGATTTTGTTAAAAGATTTGGGGAAGATTTTGAAAATCTGTTTCTCTACGGAGATACAGGCGTAGGAAAAACATTTCTTTCCAACTGCATCGCAAAAGAACTCATTGATAAATCTTATTCCGTAATTTATTTTACTGCATTTGAACTCTTCAACATCTTTGAAAAAAGTAAATTCGGAAGAGATGAAACTGCCGAAGTAATGAACTCTCATATCTTCGACTGTGATTTGTTAATTATTGATGATTTAGGAACTGAATTATCCAATTCATTTACTACTTCACAATTATTTTTATGCCTGAATGAACGTCTGCTGAAAAAGAAATCTACAATCATTTCAACAAATCTTGCACTGGAAACTTTTTCGGATTATTATTCACAGCGTACATTCTCACGCATTACAAGTAACTACAAACTTTTAAAACTCATAGGCGATGACATTCGTCTGAAAAAGAAACTAATGAATATGGAGGCAAACTAATGTTACACCGAAAAGAACGCAACTTAGAAAACATCCCTGTAGGAGCACTTGGTATTATTGCCGTTGACGGCTGCCAAGAGTTAGGAAATAAGGTAAACAACTATCTTGTAAAATGGCGTAATGAAAGCACACAGGATATATCTGCATCTGAAGTTTTCACAGGATACAAAAAAGACTCTTACCTTATTGATGCAAAAGTTCCACGTTTTGGTTCAGGAGAAGCAAAAGGTATTATAAACGAATCTGTAAGAGGTAAAGATTTATATCTTATGGTTGATGTTTGTAATTACAGTTTAACTTACTCACTTTCAGGTCACACAAATCATATGTCACCTGATGACCATTTCCAGAACTTGAAAAGAATTATTGCCGCTATCGGAGGAAAAGGACGCCGTATTAACGTTATTATGCCATTCCTTTACGAAAGCCGTCAGCATAAGCGAAGCAGCCGTGAGTCATTGGACTGTGCTCTTGCTTTGCAGGAACTTGTTCACATGGGCGTAGATAACATTATCACATTTGATGCTCACGACCCTCGTGTACAAAATGCAATTCCACTCAGTGGATTTGAAACTATCCGCCCAACTTATCAGTTTATCAAAGGACTTCTTCGTGCTGTACCTGATTTACAGATTGACAGTAAACACATGATGGCTATCAGCCCTGATGAAGGCGGTACAAGCCGTGCTGTTTACCTTGCAAATGTTCTCGGTCTTGATATGGGTATGTTCTACAAACGCCGTGATTATACACAAATCGTAGACGGACGCAACCCAATCGTTGCTCATGAATTTTTAGGTTCTGACGTAGAAGGAAAAGACGTTATCATTATTGATGATATGATTTCTTCCGGCGATAGTATTATTGATGTTGCAACTGAACTGAAAAGAAGAAAAGCAAAACGTATTTTTGCCGCTGCAACATTTGGTTTATTTACAAACGGTCTTGATAAATTTGATAAGGCTTATGAAGAAGGTATCATTCATGGTATTTTAACAACAAACTTAATTTACCAGACATCTGAATTATTAAGTAAACCATATTATATCAACTGTGACATGAGCAAGTATATCGCTTTAATTATTGACACATTGAACCATGATGGTTCTCTCAGTTCGATCTTAAGCCCGAACGAACGTATTCAGCATATTGTTGAAAAATACCGTAACGGCGAACGTATTTAAAACTGATATGAAAAAAGGTGCTGCATCTATTAAAGATAGATGCAGCACCTTTTTCATTATCGACATTCATAATATGTATATGGGATTCCCATTTTCTTTAACAATTCTTCCTCTCTTTTCTGACAGGTAAACAATAGCACCTGCTTCTTATTTTCTACCAGCCACTTTAATGTATACTGTAACCTTTTCTCATCATAAAATGCAAATGTTTCATCTAAAATAACCGGAAATTCTTCTTCATTCATAATTTCCACAGATGCCATGCGAAGCGCAAAATAAATCTGTTCTATCGTTCCCCTACTTACTCTTTCAAGCGGGATTTTCTTCTCTTTTGTCAGCAGACTTATTTTTAAATTATCTTCCACAAACAAGCGGGTATATTTTCCGCCTGTAATTTGACCCATAATCTCTGACGTCTTTTCATTTAATGCCTGTCCAAGACTTTTCTGCATATGACGTGAAACTTCAATTAACTTCGAGGATGCCAAGTCAAGTGCCTCCTTTTTACGTTTCCAGTCTTTATGCTCTTCATTTTCTTCCTGCAGTTCCTCTAACTGTTCTTCAAGATTACTATGCTGAACCTGTTTTTCTTTTAGTTCTTCAAAAATATGGTTTCTTTCCCACCGTAGTTTTCGGATTACATTTTCATTTTCAATGTGTTCTTCTTTTTTTCTTCCTTCCTTCGTTCTGTTCCAAATATAAATGCCTTCCGCCAACGCTCCTACAATTACAATAAGATAATTCCACGGACGAAGAACAAAAACAAAAATTGCCACAAGACAGGCAAGCATTCCCAATACTTCCACCGGATGAACTCTCCACTTAGGTTTCTCCAAAGTTTTCTTTTCCTGCAACTCCTTTATCTTGATTTCTTCATCAAGCGTTTCTAATTTCTGCTCAATCTTGTGAATATCTCTCCATACATACGAGGACTCTAGCGCAAGTTCCTCACGCTTTCTATCCGTCTTCATTAATTCTTCTTTAAACTGTTTCTCTACTTCTTTCTTCTTGTTGTTCAGATACTTTAACGCTTCCTCCAAATGAATTTCACCGTCACCTGTTGTATAGTAATTTGTTGCATAATCCTGAAGTCTGTTCGCAAGGCTCTGATCCGTCTTCACTTTCAGTTGCCCGATAGAAACCGTGTTTTCAAACGCATCCTGTGTCAACCCGTCAAGAAGGACTTGTAAATCTCCTTGTTCCACAGATAATTCTTCCCCGTCATCCTCACAAATCAGATTGACGCTTTTAGAATATTTATCAAAATTTCTTTCTAAACGAAAATTTCTATTCCCACATGAAAATCTTAATATTCCGGAATAAAAATTGGGGTTTTCCCATGGCTCATACTGACTGAACTCATCATTTAAAGACGCACGCCCTCTTCCTCTTTCCAGACCAAAAAGCATACTTTTAATAAACGTATACAATGTTGTCTTTCCTGATTCATTTTCACCGTATATCACATTTATCCCTTCCGTAAATTCCCATGATTTTCCTGAAAATTTTCCGAAATTTTTTATAATGGTTTCCAGTAACTTCATTCCTTTGTTATCCCTTCTTTGTTTCTAAAAGTGCTTCCACACCTTCATAAAGAGCCATATATTCTAAACTATCCGGCTCACAGTTTCCCATACTCTCAATGTACTTTCCGAGTAAGTTATCCCTATTTTTTTCCTGCAACTGTTCAAAACGATATGCCGGTTTTGTTTCATCTACAATTTCCAAAATATTTCCAAACGGGTCTGTATTTGAAACATCAAATTCAATATCCGTATTTCTGAAACCTGAGAGAATAATTTTATAAATATTTTTTATTCCCCGTTTTTCTATCCTTTCCTTTATCATTTCTTTAAGTTGCATATTTGTCACTGTATCATCAATTTTCAAACGCATATGCACATATTCACGCATGGCAAACGGCACAAATCTTGTCGTAACTCTGCCGTCTTTTATCTCTCCTTCTATATAACCGTGTTCCCCTACATCATTTTTATCAATAGGTTCTAACGCCCCCGAGTAAACTATTTTATTTTCTTCGATAGTTATTTGTTTATGTATATGTCCAAAAGCAATGTAATTATAACTCAAAGAAACTAATTCATTTCTATTAATTGGTATATGTTTCTCATCGCCTCCATGTGCCAAAAGAATTTCATTTTTTTGTTTCTTCCACGCTTTCGCTTTTGCATATTTCTTCTCTGTAATTTCTCTCTGATAATAACTGAAACCGTAAACTGCCGTTTCAATCTCCTGAAATTCTATACAACCTAACCTGTCACTAAAAAGAGGAAATACATTTTTACTCCAACGAAATGTCCTATAATATGAATTCCATCTAATATAATCGTGGTTTCCCGCTATAAGTACGACTTTCGTCTTTGTCAACTTAGAAAACAGATAATCTACTTCCTTCAATTCTCGCAACAATGGTTGACGATGAAACAAATCACCTGCTATAAGCAACAAATTTATTTCTTTTTCCTCACATATTTCAATTACCTTTGCGAAACTTTCCCAAATTTCTTCTGAACGATTTGCACTATACTTTTTTCCTGCGTCTGCTTTTGCCCCCAAATGTACGTCCGCTATGTGAATAAATTTCATCCTTTTCCCCTTTCGGTAAACTTACAATAAACTTTGTTTGGTCTTCATTACTTTCCGCACGGATTGTACCCGAATGTAACTCAACAATTTCTTTTGCGATTGCCAATCCCAATCCGGCACCTCCTGTAGAACTTGACCGTGCGTCATCCACACGGTAAAATTTCTCAAACAACCTGTCTAATTTTTCCGGAGGAATTTGTTTTCCTCGGTTTATAAATATAATTTCAATATTATCGCCAATATCTTTCGCTTGTATTTCAATAAGCGTATCCGGATAACAGTAAGTAATTGCGTTTCTTAAAATGTTATCGAATACCCTAGCCAATTTATCAGGATCCCCTTCAACAACAAGATTTTCTTCTGTATAAACTTTACAGAGAAGTTTTTTCTCTCGCAAAACCCCATACAATTCATCCGCCAACTGCTCAAGCATCATGCTTAAATTTAATTCCACTTTTTCCAGTTCAATATTTTGAAGATTAAATCTCGTAATCTCAAAAAACTCACTAATCAATTCCCCAAGACGTATTGCTTTCTCCAGTGAAATATGTGTATACCTTGCCCTCTCTTCCACCGACATTTCCGGATGCGAATCTAACATACTTAAATATGCCACAATCGAAGTCAGAGGTGTTTTTAAATCATGAGCAAGAAAAACAACCAAATCATTTTTTCGATTTTCCGCCTCGATTGCTTCCATTTCCTGTCGCTTCAATGTTTCCTTAATCTCATTCAAACGTTTTTCAATCGGTTTTAATTCCGTAATCAAATGTACCGGCTCTGTAGAGTCTGAAATAATGTTTTCAATTCCTGCCTCAATCTGATGAAGATAATTTGTCATCTTTGACAGTGCAATATAAAAAAACACTGCAAACAGCGATAAAAATCCTATCATCATAAACAAGTCTTTGTTGTTACCGATAAACTTCCAATACCACTCTATCGCTGTTTCCCGTTTCACTCCCATATCCATTAAAACGTCCACAAAAATTCTTCCAAAACTTTCATTATATATACCGTCAATGACATAATTGAGCAAAAATGCTCCTACCAAAACTGTCAATGCCGTTACGAATACGGTCTGCAATAAAACGCTTAATTTTAATTTGCGATATTTATTCTTCAACTTTATATCCAACTCCCCACACGGTTTTAATGAAATCTGACTTACCTGTCGGCTCGCTCATTTTCTCACGCAAATGTCTAATATGTACCATCACCGTATTATTACTATTTTTATAGTACTGTTCTTTCCACACCGTTCTGAACAATTCTTCTGAACTAATAACCCTGCCTCTGTTTTCACACAGCAACCAAAGAATATCAAATTCAATCGGTGTCAGCGTCAGTTCCTTATCATAATAAATACATTCATGTGAAGTTCTGTTTAGAAACAACGCACCAAAATCAATAATATCTCCCTCGTTTTTTCCAACATCATTATACTGTGTATAACGTCTTAACTGTGCTTTCACCCTTGCAACTAATTCAAGCGGATTAAATGGTTTTGGAATATAATCATCCGCCCCTAAAGTTAAACCGGTAATTTTGTCCATATATTCTATTTTTGCTGTGAGCATAATAACCGGAAATGTATATTTTTCTCGAATTTTTTTCAAAATCTCAAATCCATCAATATCCGGAAGCATTACGTCCAAAAGCGCCAAATCAATCTTTGTATTTTCTATACAATCCAGCGCCTCCTGCCCCGTATAAAATTTATAAATATGATACTGGTCACTCTGTAAATACAACTCAACTACATCCGCTATTTCTTTTTCATCATCAACTACTAAAATATTCATACTCTTTTCCCCTTTATTTTTTAATACAAAAGGACGTGGAAATTCATTTTTCCCACGCCCCATTCTTCCTCTTATAATTCGCAGTTATTTACTGTTCTTGGGAATGGCACAACATCTCTAATATTAGACATACCTGTCAAATACATTACACAACGTTCAAATCCCAAACCAAATCCTGCGTGTCTTGTAGAACCATATTTTCTTAAATCCAAATAGAATTGATATTCTTCCGGTTTCAATCCCATTTCGTTCATACGAGCCAACAATTTATCGTAATCGTCCTCTCTCTGACTTCCTCCGATAATTTCCCCAATTCCAGGCACAAGACAGTCTACTGCTGCCACTGTTTTGTTATCATCATTCATTTTCATATAGAATGCTTTAATATCCTTCGGATAATCTGTTACGAAAACAGGACGTTTGAACACTTCTTCTGTCAGATAACGTTCATGTTCTGTCTGTAAATCTGCTCCCCAAGATACTTTATAGTCAAATTTATCGTTGTTTTTCTCCAACAATTCAATTGCCTCTGTATATGTCACACGAGCAAATTCAGAGTTTACCACATTGTGTAAACGATCCAAAAGTCCTTTATCTACGAAAGAGTTAAAGAAATTCATTTCTTCCGGTGCGTTTTCCAATACGTAGTTAATAATATATTTTAACATTGCCTCTGCAAGCATCATGTTATCGTCCAAATCTGCAAATGCAATCTCAGGTTCTACCATCCAGAACTCTGCTGCATGTCTTGTTGTATTAGAATTTTCTGCTCTAAATGTAGGACCAAACGTATAAATGTTACGGAATGCCTGTGCATATGTTTCACCATTTAACTGACCGCTTACAGTCAAACTTGTTTCTTTGTTAAAGAAATCCTGACTATAATCTACTGTTCCGTCTTCATTTTTCGGAAGATTTTCCATATCTAAAGTCGTTACTCTAAACATTTCTCCCGCACCTTCACAGTCACTTCCTGTAATAATCGGTGTATGAACATATACAAATCCTCTTTCTTGGAAAAACTGATGAATTGCATATGCGATTAAAGAACGTACACGGAATACTGCCTGAAATGTATTTGTTCTCGGACGTAAATGTGCAATTGTTCTTAAATATTCAAAACTGTGACGTTTTTTCTGTAACGGATAATCCGGTGCAGACGCTCCTTCTACAACAACTTCTGTTGCCTGAATTTCAAATGGCTGTTTAGCCTGCGGTGTTGCCACCAATGTACCTTTTACAACGATTGCCGCACCTACATTTAGTTTAGAAATCTCCGCAAAGTTTTCCATTGTATCATGATATACTACCTGTAATGTTTCAAAAAATGAACCGTCATTCACAACGATAAATCCAAATGTTTTGGAATCACGAATACTTCTTACCCAGCCGCCAATACTAACTTCTTTATCTAAATATTGTTCACGGTTTTTGTACAATTCTTTTACTGTTACTAATTCCATTTCCCCAGCTCCTTCTTATATTTTATTATCCTCTCAGACAATTATGTTCATTATTTTTATAGTATACCTTATTTTACGGTTTATCGCAATTACGAATGATAAGAAATAATGCTCTTACGCAAAATATAGGATTTTCTAATGAACCGTCACTCGTGAAATCCATTGAAAATTATAACAAAGACCTACAAGGGCAACAATGAATATTAATAACTGAATTAAATCAGAATATTCAACATACATTGGCATCGCCCTCCTTTCTTTCGTTTGGAGGGTGAACCTCTCCGTAAAAAAGAAAACGAAATTGCAATCACCGCTAAAATTATGATTAGAATTTTCCTATGCCCTTTTTCAGTTCATAGAAACAGAGCAGAAAACTCGAAAGATTCTGCTCTGTTAGGTATGGTTTCATTGTTATAATATGTAATTAAAAATAGATACTTTTACTTAGATTTTAATACTCCGTCAAATCCACTACCAGTAACTTCTACCTGAGCATTTTTAAATGTAGCAGTTCCGTATATCTCTTTAGAAATACTGTCTACGATTGCCAGTCCGCCATCTCCTTGGGTATATAATCTTCCATCAATTTCCAAGCCATTATTGTATTTTACATGAATTGCCGCTATATCTGCCCCCGTAGGAACATACTCTGTGCTTGCTTCTGCCATTTGTTCTGATACTATAATTGTCGTTGTATCGTTTTCATAAGTTCCTTCTATTTCCAAGTCAGGTGTAGAAGTACCACTAATTCTATGATAATTTCCCCAACCTTGACCTACTCCTGATGTTACACCAAGCAATCCGTTTTCATTTTTATAAAATGTATAATATTGCCCTTCTAAATAGTCTTTGCCCGCACTGCATCCGGATTCTTTCTGTTCAACTTGCCCGCTTGCTGTATACATTACATAAGACCATTCATATCCAATAGAAGCGATTACAAGACGTTCTCCTGAATCATCATCCTTATATGTACCTGCCCAACCCATTGTAATTGGGTCTGTCAATACATTCTCCTTTTCATTGCTTTCTGATGACTCTTCTTGCGGTTCTTTTACTGGTTCTTTTTTATGTTCTGTTTCTTCCGGCTCAGACTCTTCAGATTTATCTTTTTTTACTGTTTTCAGTTTCTTATCATCCATATTTGATTTAACATCTTTATAGGACAAAAGTGCAATATCATCTTTTGTAAGACCCATTTCTTCTAAATCATTCATTAAATGTGTCACTTTTGACTGAAAAAGTTCTCCTAATTTATATTTTTTAATCAAATCTAAAAGTTCCTTTTGGGGTTTATACCATTCTGAATCAAACATAAACCTAAATTTATCTTCTTTTATGTCATAAACAACTGCTGTCAATTTTTTGTCCCCAAAAGATGTTTCACAATTAATATGCATTTCTTCCGAATCTAAATTATAATAAACATCTCCGTTTTCTCCAAAATCCCCCAAACCTAATAACGATTCCAATGTTTCTTTAATGTTACTATTTTCTATTCTTACAATTTCGCTAGTCTTTGTATAACACAATGTCCATAAATTGTCAGATGCAAATTCATATCCATCGTTCACTTTATTTACTGTTGTATATTTTTGCAATTTTTTCAAGGTTTCTTTTGTCTGAGAATTTGCAGCAAACAATATAAAAACTATCACTCCCAAAATTATTCCCATTATTAATATTATTTTTTTTGATTTTCGTTTTTGGAGTTTATGTACGTTCTTAGCATTTTCGATAGTTTTTCCTGAATTATTTGATGTCTGCTCTATTTGTATAGATCGTCCACAGTTTGGGCAAAACGCATCATCATCTTTTATTTCTCTTCCGCAATTTTCACAAAACATATTTCCACATCCTTTATCTCTTTTTTGTAATTTTAATATAATGTCGCGGTTGTCTCATATCCATCATACTCTAAAATTAATGTTGCTCCCTTAACATTACATTCTGCAAAACTTAATCCATAAAATTCTAAGATATTTCCCTCTACATCTTCAATCGCAAAATCCCAATCGAGATTATCTGCTGTAATTGTGAATTCTATATTCATTTTTTCTCCGTCACATAATATATTTTCATCCAACAAATCTTCTTCCCAATCATCTACATTTGGTTCAGAAGCATAAAGCGCACAAATATCAAAACCTGTGTTGTTAACTACACGTATATTAAAATTCAGCGTTTCTTCTTTAGAACTCCATTTAAATATACCAATTACCACAACAACCGCTAAAACAATAATTGCTATCATTTTCCATTTTTTCTTTCCGCTCGAACCGTTATTCTCAAAATTACTTTGTGGCTTTTTCTGTGAATCAGTTCCTCTTCCTTTAATCTCTGAACCACAATTCTGACAAAATCTTTCATTCTCTTTTATTTTTCTTCCACAATTTTCACAAAACATACTTATCACCTTGTACTCTTATTCTTTTTTTATTTAAACAAAATATCTTAAATATTTCATAATGAAATTTCCAAACGCATATCCACACATGAAACCAGTTATTAACCTTCGCATATTATTTGATTCGCTATGAAACTTATATTGTACAAACCAATCCACAAACATAATCAAACAAAACAATATTCCGATTAAATTAGAAATTTCAGCAATCTTAAACAAAAGAACGCCCAATATTTCTCCTATAAACACTCCAGTACATCTAGCACATACTGGAAATTGTTTTCCATGATAGAAAAAACTCCTCTCTGGTAACTGGTGGCATCCCGTCGCTCTTCCTATTAACATAAGTTTTTTATATATTCTCTTTTTATTCATCATTCTACTCTGCAAAATATATTAAAATCGGGCAAACAATAATCAATGCCCCCGCCAAAGACAACATTGAACATTTTATACTATTCCAAATTTCTTTCTTCGTTTTTACTTCTAAAACATTCCAAATACTGTATCCTAATTGCTTGTCTATATCCTCACAAAGTTGATACGAAAAATATAATGGTATGGAAACTCCTGCTATAACAGCTATAAGAACGATTATGATTGTTCTTAAAAATCCACTCACAAGTTCATCCAATATTGGATAAAGCAAAAGTGAACCAATCGAACCATAACATAGACAATTTATAACCATTTTGTCTGTAAATGCCTTTATCATTTCTACGGCATCATGTTGTCCTAGATGCTGTTTGCCACAGTTTTTACACCCCCACCATGTTAACGAAGTATTCTTTACTTTAGATCCTGAACCGAATGCCCCACATAATAATCCGAACGGACCAAGCAAACACATTCCGCAGCATCCTCTTCCCATACTATATCCTTTTGTTTTTATTTCCGTCTCGCTCTTAACGATTGAAAATGTATCCTCACTGTTACAATACGGACATATGGAATCTTTTGGTATATTCGGTTCTGTCTGAATTGCTTTATCAATCGTACGGATAATATGCCCTCTCGCATCTTTCATACACTCAATCAGAACTTTAAAAAACTCAACAAATAATTCCCACAGTGTTTCATCTACGTTATTACCCTGAAAGGATTTTTCATTTCTTTCTGCTTGATCAACATTTACCGAGTTACCACAATTAGGACAATATTGAGCCTCTTCACTAATTTCACTTCCACAATTTCTGCAATATTTCATCTTACGCATACTCCTTATTCTTTTCCAATCAATGCCTGAAACTTCTCTACATCTTCAGTCATTCCATTTACAGGAATTTCAAAAGTCAATCCATTTCTCATTCTCAAATTTAAAATCTTTCCATAACCTGTATACAGAAAAATTGCTATCAAAAAAAGCCATACTATATCTGTCATATCCAGTAGAAACATTACCCCAAACAGTGCTGCATACAATGTATCCCAAAAATCCATTTTTGTTTTTACTTTCATTGAATCAATTTCTGATAGTTTTATCTCCAAATGATTCTCTTTATTTTTCCTTAAAAATCTATGGATATTTTGCTTTATCTGCAAACTATCTTCACTATTTCTCACCTCCGTTCGTATGATTTTATACCGCAGTCTTCCAAGCATTTTTATCTTTTGAAAATAAAATATCTTTTTAAATTGTTCTGTGTTATTAACTTCTTCATCTTTTGATACATCTATATCTTCCTTTTGTTCTAAAACACTGCTTCCACATTTAGAACAGAATTTTGCTTCTTCTTTAAGTTCATTTCCACAATTAACACATTCCTTTACGAACTGCCTTTCTTCATTTAGAATTTCATTACAGTTTTTTTCTTCTTGTTCCAAAATATTGTTTCCACATTTGGAACAAAATTTTGTACCCTCTTTAAGTTCATTTCCACAATTACTACACTTAATCATATCCTCATTTTCCTTTATAACTAATATTTTTATATCTATAGATTATTATACTATAACTAAACAAATATTACAATTAGATAAATATTTGTTAGGAGTTTTTATATGGATAATTTGAATTTTAAACAAATCGGAGAAAAATTAAGAACTATACGACTCTCTAAAAATCTGACACAAGAATATATTGCTAACTCCGCTGATGTAAACACCAGTCACATCAGCAATATCGAAAACGATCGTGTCAAAGTATCTCTTTCTACCTTAGTACAGATATGTAATGCTTTGGATACCACTGTTGACTATGTTTTATCTGAAGAATACACAGATGCTTCTTCTGCCATTGAACAGGAAATACTTCATGAATTACATGCTTGCAATAATGAAACAAAAGAACAGATTTTAAAAATTGTTAAGGCTTTACAATAGTTTTTTCGCTGCATAGCACTCTGCTATCAGCATTACCGCATACTGAAATCCTTTGACAAACCCTATCTCTTCTGTAAAACCTGTTACTATAAATAATTGATCTCGAATTTCCTCATACTCTTTTTCATTCAAACACAAACTATTTTTTTGCAGAAAATATTCTACTGCCTTTTCAATATCTTTCCCTGCTTCTTTCAAATAGTCTGTTTCCGATAATAATAGTTGATAAATTTCTTGTATTTTCCCATTCATAGCATCTTCTCCTTTTCCCAAAACATAAGTATAGTCCAAATCACATAAAAACAGCCAATGAAGATGACTCTCCATTGACCCCTTTTCAACTTTTTATATGATTGAATATCTTTATTTTAATTTTTCCGTCTTTTCATATTCGTACTTGCTAAAATCTGTTCTCTGTTTCTTTTAAAATATTATCAATAATTTAATATTTTTTCTCTAATTTTCTTCACTTGATTTTTGTACTTCTCTATGCTAAACTATTACCCGTTACAAAAACCCGAAAAACAAGGTCTTACAAGGGTTTCGCCGATTCCCGGCGTAAAATGAATCGAGTGTTCGTGACCTTCCACTCGTAAAACAAAACTAAAGGAGAATTGAATATGAAAAACCAGAAAGTAACATTTTTGACACAGGCGGCAATGATCGCCGCAATCTATGTTGTGTTGACTGTAGTGTTCGCACCATTCGGCTTTGGAGAAATTCAGGTCAGGGTTGCAGAATCCCTAACCATTCTTCCATTTTTCACACCGGCAGCAATTCCCGGATTATTTATCGGTTGTCTGATTGGAAATATATTAGGCGGTGCAATCATCCCTGATATTATTTTCGGAAGTTTAGCAACTCTTATCGCAGCCTGCTTTACATATACTCTGCGTAAGAAGAGTTCTTTTCTTGCTCCGCTTCCTCCAATCATTGCTAACACAATCGTTGTACCATTCGTTTTAGCATACGGATACGGAGTTCCACTCCCAATTCCATTTATGATGCTTACGGTAGGAATTGGAGAAATACTTTCATGCGGTGTACTTGGAATGATTGTACTAAAAGCACTTTCCAAATACGAATATGTTATCTTTAAAAATAGAAAAACTGTTTTTTAACAGCAAATGGCGTCATACGAATCCATCGCATGACGCCATTTTTTATTTCACATAGCCGAAGAACGTTCCCTGACTTCCTTTTGCCATATTTTCAATTACCGCTATTGCCTCTGTAGGTTTTTTAGAAGTACTCGGATTTAGATAAGTAATCATCTTATCATCATATCCCACTAATAGAATAGCGCTGTCTGTCCCTGTCATTGCAATGACAGGAGTCCCTTTTCCAATCATATAACACAACTGCTCTACAGTACATCCACTCAAATCAACTGCTTCTCCTCCTGAATATTTATTTAAAATATCCATAGGTGTTTTTCCGTCTTTCATCTCTTTTGCCACATTTACTTTTTTTCCTTCATATTCTAATGCCTGTCTTAAACACGCCTGAAGAGAAGTTTCTCCTGATTGTACGGAAAATGCAGAAGTGTTTTCCATATTGTATCGAAGTTGTCTGTTTCCTCTTTCCCAAACTTTTGTCTGCTTAGAAGTAACTACAACTCCCCTTAGTTCATCTGCTTTCGTAATAGCAGCCCCTGCTGTTTTATAAATCCCCTGTAACTTTCCTCTGCCATAAACATAATAACAGGTTTCATTGTCTGCCAGATTAAATTCAATTACTACAGGTTTTTCCTTCGATAAATGTTTTTGTATAAGACGTTTGGGGGTTGTTTCCAATGACATTTTCGTATCTTCCAGTCTTGTTATCGTCCCTTTTGTTTCGGATACATATGTTTCAACCGTAACGGAAGGTTCTTCCTGCACTTTATTATTCGTAATATAGTGCTGGGTAATACCCGCGTAAGTATCTCCGCTCTTTTTTACTCTTTCCAACGTAATCATATTATGTTCTGTTTTAGCATTTACAACATAAGTTTGGTCTTCCTGATACGTTTTTACCACTTCATTTTTCTGATTACGGATTTCTACCTTATATAATGGAATAATTTGATTACCGGATACGTTTTTACCAATATCCTCTTTTCTACCGATACCATAAACCGCATCGCCCAAAACAAATGTAAGCGGGCGGATAACTTCATTCTCTTCTGCTTTTACTTTATATTTTTTACCTGTCTGCAAATTTTGAATTGTCATCTCAGTCGCTTCCGTCAATTTGCCATTTGACTGATAAGCAATATATTTTCCGTCGTCAGAAACGATATACTGACCTTCCTCCAGACTTTTCACCAATACAGAACGCTTTTGTGTTTCTAAATCAATTTCATATAATGTGCCTTCAAACATTGCGTATAATTTATTCTCTTCCTTACTATAATAAGCAAGTTGAATTAAATTTTGTGCTGCTATCTCGCCGGATTTTCCGCTTGGAATAAATGCTTTCTCTTCCACATAATTTTTCTCGCTATTGAAATAATAAATACCCGCGCCAACCTGTCCTTCATGTATTCCACGATTCATATATCCACACACAACAAATGTTGTATTTCCTTTATTATCCATGGAAATTAAATCTATTGTGTGATTATCATTTCTGCTGCGAATATCATTTCCCTCTCCGTCTGCAAAACTGAACACAAGAGAAACCTCATTTTTTTCTTTATTATAATTCCATACTTCTCTTTCCTGCACAAAAGAAATCCTATTTTCTTTTTCATTGACAAGATACGGAACTTCTCCATTTGCAATTCCAAGTTCAATTCCTTTTATAGAAAAATCACTTTCTTTTCCCGAAAATATTTCATTCATTGTACGCTCATAATCTTCCAAAGAACCTTTTCCCTTAAGGAAACGCACTTTAAAAAATTCAGTTACATTATATAAATCTTCATTTTCTCCCATCTTGCATTTCACCTGATATTTCAGATAAATGGAAGTGTATGTTTCCGTACTTTCTTTAATCTGCCATATGACATCTCCGACAATTTCCGAATTTAATCCATTCCAGCCAATCTGCTTTATATCTGATTTTAACGTTACTTTATGAAGAGAGTTCGGATTTGGATTACTTCCGCGTTCCAACCTCGGCTTTAATGTATTTACCTGACCTGCATCGAATGTTTTCTTGTGAAAATCATCTGCAAATTCCAAACACTGTTGTACATGAAATTCCGTTGCCTTCAACACGCGTGTGTAGTAATAAACATCTCTTCCATTATCCAACGTCATTTTCATCTTTAGAACCTTTTCTTCTCCGTCAGAAATCGTATCACCAAGTTCTATATTGACGCTGTCCTGTACTTTTTTTATCGTATTCTGCTTAATGCTTTCCTTTCCGTCCAACGTACATATTTCATAAGTAAATGATTTAATTTTCCCCTCATAACCATGTATATCCGCCTGTACTGTCGTTCCGACAGAAATAGGTAAAACCATATCTCTTACTGATGTAATATCCATACTTTCCGTATAACCGAAAAGAGTATTAATCTTATATTCCCCTTCATTAAAGGAAATGACCGGAAGTCCCGCCTCCTCCATAACTTCTGTTTTTTCTGCGGATCTCTCTTTGAAAACCGTACCAAAAATAATGACCGCCACAATAATGATAACAGCCAGTACGCTTCCTGTTATTATCTTTTTTTTCATCTATACTTCCCCTTTATTATCTAATAGTTTCTTCAATGTTAGCGAAAGATGTAACTGTTCCTCACAAGCAGCAATCTTTTCCGCATTTTTTCTTTTCTTTCCTGTTTTGACAGCACGGATTAAAATATTTTTTGGAGTATGTTCCATATCAATAAACTCCAAAATCTGTGTTTCATATCCTTCCCTCTCCAAATATTCTGCCCGCAGTGCGTCCGTTACAAGAGCGGAAATTCTTTCCTTAATTAAACCATATTTTAAAATCGGCTCTAATATTTCATTTTTTATCTGATTATTCGCCTCATGCTGACAGCACGGCACAGATAAAATAACTTTTGCATTCCAGCCAACCGCTTTTGCCAGCGCATAGTCGGTAGCCGTATCACAGGCGTGAAGTGTCACAACCATATCTACCTCATTTACTCCTGTGTAATCTGCGATATTGCCTTCCAAAAACTTTAGTTTCTCATACCCATACTTCTCGCTTAACTCATTACAATGTTGAATAACATCTTTCTTCAAATCCAACCCGATAATGCGTACATCGTACTGCCTTAACTCATGTAAATAATAATACATCGCAAATGTCAGGTAAGATTTCCCACAACCGAAATCTAAAATCGTAATTTCTCTGTCTTTATCTAGCTGCGGTAATATATCCTCAATAAATTCTAAGAAACGGTTTATCTGTCTGAACTTATCAAAACGTGTTCTTACAATTTTTCCTTCCTGCGTCATTACCCCTAAATCACACAAAAATGGAACCGTTTTCCCTTCTTCTAAAATATATTGTTTTGAGCGGTTATGAGATAAATCGACCTGTTTTACACAACCTGCCTGCTGCTTTTTCTTCACAGTCACTTTTCCCTTCTTGCTTACCAAAACAGTATACTGATTTTGTTTTGTTTCCAACTGCATCTGTTTAAACTGTTCCATCATCTCTAAAAGATAGCAAACAGCCGCTTCTCTTTTATAATTTTTATGAAATGCCTGATTATTTTCAAATATCTCACACTGAAATAATAGTTCCCCTTTTACCATAACCGGACGGACTTTTATCTTCATCATCCCGCCTTTTCTCTTTGGGTTACTTATTGTTGCCTGTATAAAATCTATATGTAAACTTTCTTCTAAAATATTTCTGATTTCTTCCATAAATACCTCTTTAAATTTTAATCACATAATATTGTAATGCGTATTACTCACAAACGCAAGAAAGACAAGGAATATTTTATAATTCCTTGCCTTTTCTTCATTGTTTTGTTACATTTCTTCCTGTTTTGTAACAGTTGGCTGCATCTGCGGGAAAGTAATCGTAACTTTAAATAAATCTCCGTCAATATAAATCTTAAATTTTCCGCCCTGCATTTCTGTAAGATTTTTCGCAATGGAAAGTCCCAGACCGCTTCCTTCAGTACTTCTTGAAACATCTCCTCTTATAAATCTTTCGGTAAGTTCATCTGCCGTAATATTCAACGGATACTCAGAAACATTTTTTAAAGAAAGCACAACAATCTTACCGTTTGCAACTACATCCACATAAATTCTTGTTGACGGCATCGCATATTTAGCCGCATTATTGTAAATGTTTTCAATAACTCTCCACATACGACGTCCATCCACCCGAACAATCACCGGTTCTTCCGGTACATTTACAACCGCTTTCAAATCTTTTTTCTCAAACTTCTCTGCAAATTCACCTGTCGTCTGATGTATCATTTCAACAAGGTTTAAGTTAATAAACTCTAAGTTGATATTTCCCGAACTGATTTTAGATGCCTCAACAACATCTTCCGTCAAAGTTTTTAATCTCTGTGATTTCGCATCCAAAATATCCAAATATCTCTGCACTTTTGGGTCATCAAATTTTTCCTGTTTGAGCAAACCTACATAATTAATAATAGAAGTAAGCGGTGTTTTAATATCATGAGATACGTTGGTAATCAGATCCGTTTTCAACCTTTCATCTTTCAAACTTTTTTCAACCGCATTTTGAATACCTTCGCCAATGCGGTTAACCTGCATTGCCATTTCCTGATTATCTTTTGAAAGGTTTTTTAAAGAAATTTTATATTTTGCATCTCCGTTGGCGATACACATAATTCCTTTTTTAATTTTTTCTTTCTCAATGCTTCTCTGTGCAATTTTAATTACCATATATACATCAACTGCAATTCCAAGAAGAATGAAAAAACCTGAATTTGATGTCATCAAAAGATTAATAATAAGCATTCCGCTTCCGATAATTACAATTTTCGTAATACTGCTGCGATTTCTGTAAATATAAGCGACTGACTGTAAAAACCATCTACAGATACTGCCCTTCCATAAATTTCTCGCTTTAATTCTTCTCACAAAACTTAAATAAGCAATAAGAAATAGCATTCCTGCCACAAATGTGCCTGCGCCTATCCCCATAAATGTTGCCACAGTAATTCTTCCGCTTCGCAATGGTTCTGCATTCCATGATTCCGCATAATTGTTTATCTGATACAGATAATATTCTATTGCCATTACAATTTCCATTACAATAGGAGTTCCTAAACAACCGATTAAGCATAGCCAAATCTCTGTTTTCCATTTATCAAATCTTGTTAATTCCAGTTCTTCACATTGATTGGAACGTCCCGAAACTGCTGTAAGCCATATGATTGAGAGTAATAAAATAATCGTCGCCCCTACTCCAATAACAATGGCATTATCCATATACGGAGAATATTTTTCATATGATTCCGCCCAATTATAAAATGAATCCTGAATCGTATAATCTGTATTTACAGAAACAATCAATTGGAATTTTTCGGGATAATTCAAACTTGATTTGACCATATGCTGCCAATCTGATAAGGCTATTCCTTCTTTCGACATATTTGTGGAACAGTCAGCAAGTTTTGGAGAAACTACAACATACTTACCTGTTTTGGTCATTTCATGCATTTCGCTTTCAACATTATCCCATGTGATATTCCGGTTTGTTTCTAACTGTTTCTTATCGTAATCAACATACAGATACGATAAATTTGTGTTTCCCTGTGAAAAAGAAGGCTCATAGGTATCATATGCTTCCTTGAGAGAAGAAACTCTTGATTTCATCGCATCTAATGCTTCCTGCATCTGCTCCAATGAACCGTTAAACATTTCAGAAGTATTTGCCAACTCTACCATTGTTTTTCCTTCTGTTGTCTTTATCGTTGTATCAAACGGCTCATTATAGAACCATACTTCTTTGTAAACTGTCTTGCCGTCTTTATCAAGTATTTTGCCATCCGGAAGATATATTCCCTCTTCCATTGTTTTCAATGCCTCTTCCTGTTGCTTTTTTGTTTCTGCTTCATTTGGAAATAGATATGCATTTTGTCTTGATTCACGAATAAATTCCGGAAATCCCATATAATGATATGTACCGTCTTCTCTTTTTCCGACAACGAGTTCATTCTCTTCTCCCTCTACTCTATCCAATAAATCTTCTAAATGAAAACTAAATTCACCCTCGCCCTTTTTCAGTTCACCTATATTTCTAAGATTTTCCACCGTCACAGACTGCGTTAAATCTTTTTTCCCATCTTTTTCAAGAATGCTTTTGCTTTCCAAAAATGCAAGCAGTTCTCTTGTTTCATTAGATACCTGTTTTGAAAATCCTCTCGTATCTTCATAACTTCTCTCTGTCTTTTTTGTAAACAGTTCCTCGTAATTTTGTCCCGGATAGGCTAACCCAATCGCTAAGCAAACGCTCATCACTGCAACGGATGCCCCTGCGAGCAATACTAAAATTCCTTTACAAAAGGCTGATTTATACCATCTTTTCATAAATACCCCTTTCTAAAGTTTTTCTATCTTATATCCAACTCCCCATACAACTTTTAAATATCTAGGCTCTTTCGGATTGATTTCAATCTTCTCCCTAATATGCCGGATATGTACTGCAACCGTATTATCTGCTCCGATTGCGTCTTCATTCCAAATACTTTCATATATCTGGTCAATAGAAAAAACTTTTCCTTGATTTTTCATCAACAATAATAAAATATTATATTCGATAGGAGTAAGTTTTACCGGTTCTCCGTCCACAGTCACTTCTTTTAAATCATCATCAATGGAAAGTCCTCCTACCGTATATACCGCATTGTTATTTTGTACAACCGTACTTCCAAGTTTTGTATATCTTCTCAATTGCGATTTTACCCTCGCTACAAGTTCAAGCGGGTTGAAAGGTTTTGTTACATAGTCATCCGCACCTACATTTAACCCTAAAATCTTGTCAACATCTTCTGATTTTGCGGACAAAATAATAATCGGCAGACTATTCTCCTCTCGAATTTTCAGTGTTGCCCGAATACCGTCAAGTCTTGGCATCATTACATCTATAACTAATAAATCTACTTTTTCTTCCTGCTTTAATACCCTTAATGCTTCTTCGCCGTCATATGCCTTCAGCACGTTGTACCCTTCCTGTCTTAAGTAAATTTCAATTGCCTCTACAATTTCTTTGTCATCATCACATACTAAAATATTAAACATTTTCATCACCTCCCTTGTAGTATACAAGATTAGCATGGAATTTTTAAGAGCCTGCTCTGAAAATTCTTAAGAAAGTTTAAAATTTATGTACTTAGTAATTGTATTATAATTCGCAATTTAGTATAATTAAGTAAATTTTTTTCAGAGAAAGGAGTTTGCATATGGCTAATTCAATAGACAAAGCATTATTTGAAATTACCCCAAAAATCCAGCAATTAGCGGAACTGTGCGAACAGAACAACGCTATTGACAAAGAACTATATACAAAATATGAAGTAAAACGAGGACTTCGTGACTTAAACGGAAAAGGGGTCCTCGCCGGTCTTACGAATATTTCTGATGTCTGTGCTACCAAAGTAGTGGACGGCGTGGAAGTTCCTTGCGAAGGTAATCTCTACTATCGCGGCTATAATATAAAAGATCTTGTCCGAGGATTTTTAGAGGCGGAACATTTCGGTTTTGAGGAAGCCTCATATCTTCTCTTATTTGGTAGTCTTCCAAACAAACAGGAACTTAACGATTTCCATGAAACACTTATCGAGAGAAGAACACTCCCTCCAAACTTCGTTAGGGATATTATTATGAAAGCACCAAGTAGAGATATGATGAACAGTCTTTCCCGCTCTATTTTAAACTTATATTCCTATGATGAAAAAGCGGATGATACTTCTATTCCGAATGTTTTGCGCCAGTGTCTGAACCTAATTAGCCAATTTCCTATGCTCATGGTATATGGTTATCATGCTTATAATTATAGACGTGGAGATGACCTTTTCATTTATGCACCCTCGCCAAAACTTTCCACAGCAGAAAACATTCTGATGATGTTAAGAGAAGATAAGCAATATACAAAATTTGAAGCAACCGTGCTTGACATGGCACTTGTTTTACATATGGACCATGGCGGTGGAAATAACTCCACATTTACTACACACGTTGTTACCTCTTCAGGAACAGATACTTACTCAACAATTGCGGCAGCACTTGCCTCTCTCAAAGGTCCAAAACATGGCGGTGCAAATATTAAAGTTTCTCAAATGTTTGATGATATGAAACAACATTTATCTGACTGGACAGATGAAGATGCTGTTCGCCAATATTTAAATGACTTACTGGATAAAAAAGCATTTGATCAAAAAGGGCTTATCTATGGTATGGGACATGCCATTTACTCTATTTCTGATCCAAGAGCGGATATCTTCAAAGGATTCGTAAAACGTCTTGCCATTGAAAAAGGACGCGAAAAAGAATATAACCTATATGAAATGGTAGAACGTCTTGCTCCTGAAGTTATCGGGGAAAAACGTAAAATTTACAAAGGGGTTAATGCCAACGTAGACTTCTATAGCGGTCTTGTATATGGTATGCTCGGTCTTCCAAAAGAACTGTATACTCCTATTTTTGCCGCCGCACGTATTGTCGGCTGGAGCGCTCACCGATTAGAAGAATTAAAAAATGTAGATAAAATTATCCGTCCTGCTTATCGCCCGTTATGCCCTTACCGCGATTATGTCAAACTGGAGGACAGATAGTATTTATGAAGCAACATTTTTATTATCCGTCACAGGACGGAAAAACAAAAATTCACGCAATTGAATGGATTCCTGAAGGAAATATTTCCGCCATACTACAAATTTCTCATGGTATGGTGGAATATATTGACCGATATGATGAATTTGCCCATTTTCTAAATGAACATGGTTATTATGTGGTCGGACACGACCATTTAGGACACGGCAAATCTGTACAGACAAAAGAAAACTGGGGGTATTTTGAAAAAGAAAACGGAAACGAATGTGTTATCGGTGACATACATCAGTTACGCCAAATCACACAAGAAAAATATCCCGATATTCCGTATTTTCTTCTCGGACACAGTATGGGATCTTTTCTCGCACGACAATATCTCACGATACACGGAAACGGACTTTCCGGAGCAATTATTATGGGAACGGGAAATCAACCTCTTTTCCTTGTAAAACTCGGAAAAATATTATGTAAATTTATCGCATCATTTAAAGGCTGGCACTATAGAAGCCATTTCATAAACAATATGGCTTTTGGAGGATATAATAAAAATTTTTCTCCTTCCCGCACACCGATGGATTGGCTGAGCCGTAACCCGAAAAACGTAGATAAATATTTAAGTGAGGACTGTTGTACGTTTATTTTTACGGTAAACGGTTATTATCATATGTTTAGAGGTATGGAGCATCTTGCGAAAAAAGAAAATTTTGAACAAATCCCAAAAAATCTCCCCATATTTTTTGTTGCGGGACAGGATGATCCTGTGGGAAACTTTGGAAAAGGTGTTAAAAACGTCTTCCAAAAATATAAAAACGGCGGTATAAAAGACGTTTCCATAAAACTTTATAAAGATGACCGACATGAAATTTTAAATGAAGACGACCGCGGGATTGTCTATGCAGACATTTATCAGTGGCTTGAAACAAAGCGAATTTCCTGCACACATTAAGGTAATGATATGCTATACTTGTATCAAGATAAAAATGTTAGGAGATAGAAATTTATGAATACGCCCAAATGTACTTTAGGCAATCCACAAAATACAATAGAAATATTACAGAAATATCAGTTTTCTTTTCAAAAGAAATTCGGACAAAACTTTTTAATTGATACCCATGTTTTAGATAAAATCATCTCTTCTGCCGAGATTACAAAAGACGATTTTGTGCTGGAAATCGGTCCCGGAATCGGAACAATGACACAATATCTCGCTTCTGCAGCAAGAGAAGTTGTTGCTGTTGAAATCGACAAAGCGCTTATTCCGATTTTATCCGATACATTGAGTGAATTTGATAACGTTACGATTATTAATAATGATGTGTTAAAGGTAGATATAGGTGCTTTGGCACAAGAACGTAATGACGGCAAACCAATTAAAGTCGTTGCAAACCTGCCATATTATATTACAACGCCGATTATTATGGGATTATTTGAAAGCAACGTACCAATTGAAAGCATTACTGTTATGGTACAGAAAGAAGTTGCCGATCGTATGCAGGTCGGTCCCGGAACAAAAGACTACGGCGCCTTATCACTTGCCGTACAATATTATGCAAAACCATATATTGTAGCAAATGTTCCTCCAAATTGTTTTATGCCAAGACCTAAGGTTGCCTCAGCAGTTATCCGCCTGGAACGACATAAAGAACCTCCGGTTTCTGTTGAAGACGAAAAACTTATGTTTAAAATTATACGTGCGTCTTTCAATCAGCGAAGAAAAACTTTAGCCAACGGCTTAAATAACTCGCCTGAAATCAATCTCCCAAAAGAAGTCATTACCGAGGCGATCGAAGAACTCGGAAAAGGTGCAAGCGTGCGTGGAGAAATTTTAACGTTAAAAGAATTTGCCGCATTAAGCGATAATATAAGTAAACGATTATAATTTTCATCTTAGAAAGGAGATGTGTCTATGCAATACCAAATCAAAGGAGAAACTTTACCTGTTGTTATCTGTCATTTAGATGCAGGTGAAAAAATGATTACAGAAAAAGGCTCAATGTCTTGGATGTCACCGAATATGCTTATGGAAACAGGTACAAACGGTGGTATTGGAAAAGCATTTGGAAGAATGTTTTCCGGTGAATCTATGTTTCAAAACACTTACACCTCACAAGGTGGGAGCGGAACAATCGCATTTGCATCCAGTTTTCCGGGTTCAATAAAAGCATTTGAAATCAGTCCGGGAAATGAAATGATATTCCAAAAGAGCGCTTTCCTTGCAGCCGAAGCGGGCGTACAACTTTCTATTCATTTCCAAAAGAAATTAGGCTCCGGTCTGTTCGGTGGTGAAGGATTTATTTTACAGAGAGTTTCCGGTCAGGGAACTATGTTTGCTGAATTTGATGGTCATGTAATCGAATACGAATTACAGCCTGGGCAACAAATCGTTGTAGATACAGGACATTTGGCAGCAATGACACCATCCTGCCAAATGGATATTCAAACAATACGAGGAGTGAAAAATATTGTGTTCGGCGGTGAAGGACTTTTCAATACAATCATTACCGGACCCGGCCGTGTATGGTTACAGACAATGCCTGCAAGCAATGTAGCCGGTGCATTAATTCCATACTTACCTACGGGAAATTAATTCCTTCATAATTTGTTCAAATTTAAAACACAAAATGTACATATTACTCTTATATACTAAAAGAAAAGTTAATAAAACCTCTTATTTAACTTTTCTTTTTCATAATCAGCCGGCATCCTTGATGTCGGCTTTTCCTCTATTCATACATACGAGAAAGGTTGGTTTCTACTCAGTAGATAACCAACCTTTCTCGTTGTCTAACATCACATATTATTTGGGGTTAAACATGATGATGTCAGTTCATTATTTAAAGGAATGAGAGTAAAGTGTACACCTTAAGGTCACCTCAAGGTGAAAATTTACTTTATGAGGGGGGAGATAGTTGTTGTTTATCAACTATCTGACTCTTAGTATAAAGGATAAATGTGTCCAAAATATGTTCAGACTATAAAAGAAATAGAAATTTTATTAAGGGAAAATAAAAGAATAACTATTTTCCCTGCAAAATATACTTTCTCACAACTGAAAAAGGGGCTGGACCTAGTTCCAACACTGCCTTATGAAACTCTTTTTGTGAGAAATTTTTGCCTTTTTTATCTGCTACTTCCTTTTTCAACTCCAGAAACTCTACATATCCAATATAATACTTCAAATAATTTGCGGGAGTAGAAACGATTAACTCATAGATTTCTCCTATTACTTTTTTGTCTTTAATCCCATATTTTGAAAAAAACTTAACGGTATCCTGAAACGACCATCCGTCATAATGAATACCTATATCCGCCCTTGCGTATAATCCAAGCAGAAGAGAATTATTTTTCTGCGCCAAAACTGCCTGTTTCTTTTCCAAAGGAGTAAGATAATACGAACACATTTCGGCATAAGTCGCCCACCCTTCCACATACCCTCCAAACTGTAAAAGACTGCGAATAGGATTGGGGTTTGTTGAGGCAAAATATGTAGTCTGATACAAATGTCCCGGATACCCCTCATGTGCCAGTGTTGTATACAAATGTAGTTTTTCCATATCATGCAAACGGTTAATATAAATCACGTTTTCCTCCGTATTGTCAATACACGGTATCAAATAAAACGCAGGACTTAAATAGGATTCCATCTCTCTCGGTACAAACTTAATTTCTATTTTCACCTCCGGCACTTTTGGAAAAACCCTTCTTATTTTTTTCTTTAAATCTTCCAAATAATCCTCCGGTGTATTATCCTGCAAAGCAAAAACCTCAGCCACTTCTTGTTCTTCTCCCAACTGACTAATCGCAAGTAAATCTTCCGTCATCTGTTTTTGAATAAGCGATTTCAATTCCGAAACTTTACGCAAAGAACCTGTTTCCCTTTTCACTATGTATTGATAATATTTTTTTCCTCTCTGAAAATGACAAACTCCTCCTAGATTTTTCCCTTTCCCACGCATATTTTTTAATGCCTGAATCAATTTTTCATAAGAAGGGAACACATACGTTTGCAACATTTTTTCATTTTCCGAAAAATATGCCTTTTTCTCTTCTTTCGTTAATTCAGAAATATTTTTCAAACGCTGCTCAAAAGTAGAATACAGATAGTGTTTCTTTCCCTGTGAAACTACCGAATTACACTGTTCTATAATGGAGTCGGTAACCTCATTTGATAAAAAAAGCCCTTTTTCCCCCTTCTCTTTCTCAAACTCGATAAGTGACTCAAAGTAATCCGGTGTTGCCTTCAGCAGTTGCAAATAAGTGTCCACATCTTCTTTTTTTGTAAAAGAATATTCCGCAAGCAAAACCGGAAGTTGCGCCTGTATGCCCGTAACCGCATTTAGCGGCTCTTCATACAAGAGATATTTACACCCTTCTTTTTGTAACTGTAAATGGGATTTCAATACATCATATGTTAAACGATTTTCCTCCGACAACTTTCTATACGGAAATTTTTTCAACAATTCCTCGCAGTTTTCCACCGATGCCATCGCCGACACCCCATCTGTAGAAAATCCGCCGTAAGTTACAGGTGCATTCAAAATACCATACTCCTTCGGATTTTCTAATGTATAGTGCAGGTTAATTGTATTCGCGGAAACCTCCTGCTGAAATAAAGATAACGTAAACTTTTCAAAAGTTTTATTGACGTCAGCGGAACTCGGAATAAAATGATTTGCCAGCAGAGAAACGGCAAGTAAAATGGCAAGAAGAAATGAAATATGACGTGCCTTTTTGGATTTCTTTGCAAAAGAGATTTTCATAAAATTCACCCTACTTTTTTTACAGTGTATGAAAAAAAGCAGGGTGTTATACTATCAAAATCTATTATTTTACGATTTTTATTTTGAGCAGGTAAGCAGCCTTTTTCTCCGAAAATGACTTTCCGCACTCATTTACATTGACCCATTTGAATGTAACAATGTTATCTTTCGTAACATTGACGCAAAAATTCTGTACATTTGATGTTACGCCTTCTAACTTTTCGGGAACAGACACCTCTTTTTTGTTATAATTCATAACATTTAATGTTATGTTTTCTTCCATACACCAAAAATGTGTCGGCTGATACTGTGGCAGACTTATTTCAAGTGTTTCATCTTTCGGTAACTTCATTTCTATCTCTTTTTCCGTACCGGATAGTTTATATTCTTTTCCATTGATGAGGACAATATCATGTTTTGGGTAACCGTGTTTGTCTTTCGGAAATTCTGTATCTTTTTCATCCTTACAACCGCCTAACAGACATACTGTTAGAACAAGTAAACTACCTACTAGAATTTTTCTATACATTTCCCTGTTTCCATCCTCCTCCTTTCTGCAATATAAACCAAAAAACAATAAAAAATATAACATAGACAATCATACTTAGCATTGTAAAAGTTTGGCTATATTGCATTACACCTTCCATCATTAACATTGTATTCAAATTGATATTTCCGCTTTTTGTTAAAGAGTTTATGTCTGTATATGGCATTAACCCCTGATATTTTGAATTAAACGAAAAGAAAACAACAACATAAATACCTATTATGCCGCCTAAGATACCCGCATATTTATTTAAGGATTTATTTCATATAAATTTTCTTTTTGTACAAACATAAAATATAAATGTCATCATCGTGCTTCCAAACAATATTATTCCTATTTCCATTGCAAACGTTAAAAGTATCTGATTATTTGTTTTTTCTACCATTAATATTATAAGTGAGTCCATTCCCATTTTGATACATGAAACAATAATACCAAAAATAAAACTATAACAACTTGTCTTTATAATATTGTCATTTCCGCTACTTTCAATTTTTCCGGCAATATATAAAGAAATTGAGTAAAGTACCCATAACACAAACGATAAAACAAAATATAAGTCAAAATGTCCCCATGCCATATAAGGTATGCCTACCAGCCACTTTGAGATTATTCCGAACAATATTGTTGATGTAACTACAATTGTTAAACTTTTATTTTCCTTCATTTATCGGTCCTCCTTTATATACTTATTATTATACAAATTTTTCAATATCTTCACAATAAAAAGCAGACTATCTATGTTTGATTAATTCCGAATCATTGACAAAAAAGCAGGTCTATGTTACGATTTTTACATATATAACGAAAACGCAGTGACGAAAAGAGTAGGTTTCCGGAAACTTTACAGAGAAATCCCAATACGCTGAGAGGGATAAGTGAAAAGAAACTGAATATGGCTTCTGAGCGGTGTACTGAGCAAATACATATTTGTAAGGTATAATGGGTTCGCCCTTTACAGCGAACGGGTATGCATTTGTACCCATTGAGGTTTCTGTCGTGAGGCAGAGATAAACAGAAGTGGTAACACGGGTAACACTCGTCTTCTCTAAGATTTGGAGAAGGCGATTTTTTTCGTTTAAAAGTAAAAGGAGAGAGATTATGGAAAACAAAAAATTTTATATGACAACTGCCATTGCCTATACATCAGGCAAACCGCACATTGGAAACACTTATGAATTTGTTCTTGCCGACGCAATCGCAAGATACAAAAGAAGTCAGGGATACGATGTATTTTTCCAGACAGGAACAGATGAACATGGACAAAAAATCGAATTAAAAGCGGAAGAAGCCGGAGTATCTCCAAAAGAATTTGTTGACGGCGTTGCCGCTCAAGTAAAAGAAATCGCAGATATGATGAACACTTCTTACGATAAATTTATCCGTACAACTGACGATTATCACGAAAAACAAGTACAGAAAATTTTCAAAAAATTGTACGAACAAGGAGATATTTATAAAGGACATTACGAAGGAATGTACTGTACTCCTTGCGAATCATTTTTCACAGAATCACAGTTGGTAGACGGAAAATGTCCTGACTGCGGAAGAGAAGTACAACCTGCCAAAGAAGAAGCATACTTCTTCAAAATGAGCAAATATGCTGACCGCCTTATCGAGCATATCAACACACATCCTGAATTTATTCAGCCGGTATCACGCAAAAACGAAATGATGAACAACTTCTTATTACCTGGATTACAGGATCTTTGTGTGTCCAGAACATCTTTTAAATGGGGAATTCCTGTTGATTTCGACCCAAAACATGTTGTATATGTTTGGCTTGACGCATTAACAAACTACATCACAGGAATCGGATATGACTGTGACGGAGAAAACAATGAACTCTTCAACAAAAACTGGCCTGCTGATTTACATTTAATCGGAAAAGATATTATCCGTTTCCATACAATTTACTGGCCAATCTTCTTAATGGCATTAGACCTTCCGCTTCCGAAACAAATTTTCGGACACCCATGGTTATTACAGGGTGACGGAAAAATGAGTAAATCTAAAGGAAACGTTATCTATGCAGACGAACTTGTAAATATGTTTGGCGTAGACGCTGTACGTTACTTCGTTCTTCACGAAATGCCATTTGAAAATGACGGTGTTATCACATGGGAATTAATGGTAGAACGTATGAACTCAGACTTAGCAAACACATTAGGAAACCTTGTCAACAGAACAATTTCCATGACAAACAAATATTTTGGCGGAAATGTAACAGACAAAGGCGTAAACGAAGAAGTCGATGCTGACTTAAAAGCAGTGACAGAAAACACACCAAAAGCAGTGGATGAAAAAATGGACAAACTCCGTGTGGCAGACGCTATCACTGAAATATTCAATTTATTCAAACGTTGCAACAAATACATTGACGAAACAATGCCATGGGCTTTAGCAAAAGAAGAGGATAAAAAAGACAGACTTGAAACTGTACTTTATAACTTAATTCAAAGCATTTCCGCAGGCGCAGAATTACTTTCTTCATTCATGCCGGAAACAGCCGAAAAAATCCTTGCACAGTTAAACGGTGGAAATGTAACAGACAAACCTGAAATCTTATTCCAGAGGTTAGATTTAGAAGAAGTCATGAAAAAAGTGGAAGAACTTCACCCACCTGTACAGGAAGAAAAAGAAGAAGAAGTAATTGACATTGAACCAAAAGAAGAAATCACATTTGATGACTTTATGAAATTACAATTCCAAGTTGGTGAAATTATTGCTTGTGAAGAAGTCAAAAAATCAAAAAAATTACTTTGCTCTCAAGTAAAAATCGGAAGTCAGGTAAAACAGATTGTTTCAGGAATTAAAGCACACTATACTGCTGAAGAAATGGTTGGTAAAAAAGTTATGGTACTTGTCAACTTAAAACCGGCTAAATTAGCAGGTGTATTATCTGAAGGTATGTTATTATGTGCTGAAGATGCTGAAGGAAATCTTGCATTAATGACACCGGAAAAAACAATGCCGGCCGGCGCTGAGATTTGTTAATGTATCGGGGACGTAGTAAAATGCGTTTTTACTACGTCCCCGATACAACTTTGCCCTGTCCCTTTTCTCAAATTACCCTGTCCCCTTTTTAACATAAGCTTTTTTCTTTCCATAAAAGTCACACATTCTATACTATATATGGTATTCATACCCAAAAAATTAAACCTATATAGTATAAATTTATATTTTTATTTCAGAAACAAAGTTAATACCTCATTTTTCCACGTATTTCTCGGAAAAACTCAAAAAGGGACAGGACATTTCTCATTTAGGGACACAGTATTTCTCATTTGGGGACGTAGCATTTTTTAATTTTACTACGTCCCCAAATGAACAAGGAGGACTAACATGATTTTTGATACACATGCTCACTACGATGATGAGCAATTTAACGAAGACAGAGAAACACTATTATCACAAATGCAGGATAACGGTATCAGCACAATCATAAATGTAGGTGCAAGTTTACAAGGCTGCCACAATTCCGTTAAACTGGCTGAAAAATATCCTTTTATTTATGCAACTGTAGGAGTACATCCTGACGAAGTCGGAAGTTTGAACACAGAAACGTTTTCATGGCTGAAAGAACAATGTAATCACGAGAAAGTTGTTGCTGTAGGCGAAATCGGTTTGGACTATTACTGGGATAACGAATCCCACGATATACAACAGAAATGGTTTATCGAACAATTAAATCTCGCAAGAGAAAAAAATCTTCCTGTCGTAATTCACAGCCGCGAAGCCGCACAGGATACTTTGGAAATTATGAAGGAGTATGCTCAAGGTTTAACCGGGATTATCCATTGCTTTTCATATTCTGTAGAAATGGCAAAGGAATATGTAAAAATGGGATTTTATATCGGAGTAGGCGGTGTTGTTACTTTTAAAAACGGAAAGAAATTAAAAGAGGTGGTCGCAGAAATTCCTTTAGACCGCATTGTTCTCGAAACAGATTGCCCTTATTTATCGCCTGTTCCTAATAGAAGCAAACGTAATTCATCATTGAACCTTAAATATATTGTGGAAGAGATTGCAAATATAAAAGGCATTTCATCCGAAAAAGTTATTCACCAGACAGAATTAAATGCCTACGAAGTTTATCAAAAATGTATAAAAAGTATTTCTTAACTTGGAATTAAGAAAATTTCGTTTTCTTTAATGAATCTAACATATTTTGGACACATTTTTCTTTTATACTAAAGTCAGATAGTTGATAAACAACAACTATCTCCCCCCTCATAAAGTAAAACACATCTTGAAACCAAGATGTCGCACTTTACTCTCATTCCTTTAGATAATAATAAAACGACGAACCCCGTTAGCCGTATGGTTAACGGGGTTTCGCTGTTTTATCCTACAATCCAAACACTTGCCACAATCCCCGCTAACGTTGCAATCAATGCTCCTGCCAGCGTATATCTCGTCTTTTTCACTTTTACCGCCATAAAATAAACACTCATCGTATAAAAAATTGTTTCCGTGCAACTCATCATCACAGACGCAATCAACCCTATCTGTGAATCTGTCCCATACTGCTTAAAAATATCGAGAACAAGTCCCGTAGCCGCCGAAGAAGAGAACATTCTCACAATCGCCAACGGCACCAATTCCCCCGGAAAACCTATATACGAAGTAAATTGTCCTAACACTTTTCCAAAAAACTCTAAAAATCCGGATGCTCTTAAAATCCCAACGGCAACCATTAACCCAATCAATGTCGGCATAATCTTTATTACCGTCAGAAACCCATTTCTTGCTCCTTTTATAAACTCATCATACACATTTATATTTTGCATAAGTCCATACATGATAATTCCCAAAATCACGGCAGGAACAATAAAATCCGAAATATATAATAATAACTGCACAGTTTTCCCTATCTTTTCTTTTCATTATTGCAGTTTATGTTTTTTATCATAAAATATTACTGCAAAGCAGATTTTTTTGCCATAACCATAGCGAAAATAATTCCCGCAACTGTACTGACCGTTGTGGCTACAATTCCCGCACCTATAATTCCTGCAGGATTTACACTTCCATACTGACTTCGATAGGCGATAACATTTATCGGTATCAGTTGAAGAGAAGAAATATTAATAATAAGAAATGTACACATATCACAACTTGCCACTTTTTTATCCCTGTTTGGATTAATTTCCTGTAAATGTTTCATCGCCATAATTCCCGCAGGAGTGGCAGCCCAACCAAGCCCAAGAAAATTGGCAATCATATTAGTCGTAATATATTTTTCCGCTAAATGTCCTTTTGGCACACCTGGAAATAACAGATGAATAAGTGGACGGATTTTTTCGGAAATTGTATCTATCAAACTGGATTTTGTTGCGATTTCCATAATCCCGACCCACATGGACATAATTCCTATCATCATCACACATAAGTCAACGGCTTCCTTTGCAGAGTCTAATGCACCATTTGTAATATCCGGCATTTTACCACTGAAAACACCGAAAATAATTCCTACGATAATCATACCGCCCCAAAGATAATTCAACATATTATGTATTCTCACTTTTTGTTTTTAATATCTTATGCTTTATAGGTAAAAAAATAGAAGAAGGATTGATTTACTTTCAATCACTTCTTCTACTTTTCTTTTATTCTACCTTAATTTTTCTTCTCTCTAATCTTCGATGTACAATTCCTCTTAACAATGTATACACAACAGAACTAATCGGAATAAATATCAGCATTCCGACAATCCCCATAAGGCTGCCTCCGACACTAACCGCAACCAATACCCATATAGACGGAAGCCCAACCGAACTTCCTACCACATGAGGATAAATCAGATTTCCCTCTACCTGCTGCAAAATGAAAAACATAACAAGGAAACCAAGCGCCTGCATCGGATTTACCATAAAGATAAGTAGTGTTCCTATTGCACAACCTATAAACGCACCAAAATAAGGAATTAACGCCGTAAACGCAATTAATACACCTACTAAAAGTGCATACGGCATATGAAATACCAGCATCGTTATAAAGAACATACTTCCCAAAATAATTGCTTCCACACACTGTCCTGTCAAAAAGTTTGAAAATGTCTTATATGCCATAGAGGAAATGGCAATTAAAATTTCCACCCAATCTCTAGGAATAAATGCATATCCAAGTTTTCTAACCTGTACATTCAACTTCTCTTTCTGCAAAAGAATGTAACAGGCAAAGATAAATGAAATGGCAAATGTTGTAACCCCGCTTACAATCGACTTGGCAACCGCAAATGTGGAGTCTAAAACACTTCCCGCACCATTTTTAAAGAAATCTATTCCACCGGCAATCATTTTGTCCCAGTCAAATTCCAGACTCTGAATCCAGCCCAAAATCTCCTTATTGTTATGGAAAATATCTTCTGCCCACAACTGTAATTCAATAATAAACCTTTGAATTGTTTTTCCAAGTCCGGCAATCGTATTTGCCAACTCCGGCGCTACAATAAATACCACTAAAAATACAATTCCAAACACAAATAAAATTGTCATCACAAGGCTAACCGGTCTTGCAATTCTCTGTAAAAATTTACTGCTCTTTGCCGTCTTATTGCCAAATACTTTCTCCTCGATAAAGTGCATCGGAACATTTAGTACAAATGCAATTGCTCCACCAATTAGGAATGGAAGGATAATATTTAACACATATCCTAAAAGTCCGAAAAACACTTTATAGTTCCATATAATCATCAGAACAACTATCGTAAACACAATAAGCCCTCTGATTTTCCGAATAGTTTCTTTGTCTAAATTCATATATTCACCTTTCCAATCTATTTTTTGCGAATAAATTTTAGGAACTGAATAATTGGAAGATTTACAAGTGCCAGTCCATACACCGTCATTAACTGCGAAATATTCAATGTCTGCACTTTAAAGATGCTTTCAAGCGCAGGTACCATTAATACGGATGTAATCAAAACAAGTCCTAATAAAAATGCACCGATTAAATATATATTATTGAAAAATCTCTTTGTAAAAATCAGTGGTCTGTCTGATTTACAGTTAAATCCATGAACAAGTCTAGCCGTACAAAGTGTACCGAATGCCATTGTACTTGCCAACACTGCATTTCCACTTCTGTACCCAATCATAAACGCAATCACCGTAGTTACAGCAATGGACAATCCTTCGATTCCTATTTTTGTAATGAAATCTTTTGTCAAAATAGATTCGTTCATCGGACGTGGTTTTTCGTCCATAACTGCTTTCGTATGTGGCTCTAATCCCAGTGCAATTGCCGGTAAACTATCTGTTAAAAGGTTAATAAACAATAGATGTACCGGTGCAAACGGCACAGGAAGTCCTGTGATTGCAGCATAAAGAACTGCCAAAATTCCTCCAAAATTCCCTGATAATAGAAATTGTATAGAACCTTTAATGTTTTTATAAACATTTCGTCCATTTTCTACTGCTTTTATAATAGTTGCAAAATTATCATCAGTCAAGACCATAGATGCCGCATCTTTCGATACTTCACTTCCCGTAATTCCCATTGCAACACCGATGTCAGCCTGCTTTAAAGCAGGAGCATCATTTACACCGTCACCTGTCATGGAAACAATATTTCCTTTTTCCTGCCATGCACGAACAATTCGGATTTTATGTTCCGGTGAAACTCTGGCATATACGGAAATTCCTTCAACGAAATCTTTCAACTCTTCGTCTGAAAGGTTGTCTATCTCAGAACCTTCACAGGCTTCCGATTCATCTTTTAAAATACCGATTCGTTTTGCAATCGCTGCTGCTGTAATCTTATGATCTCCCGTAATCATAATCGGTTTAATTCCTGCACGGATACATTCTGCAACTGCCTGTGCTGATTCTTCTCTCGGCGGGTCCATCATGGAAATCAAGCCAACGAAGATTAAATTCTGCTCATCTTCCAAAGTCAGTTCATGTCCCTCTTCAATTTCCTTATAAGCAAATGCAAGTACACGAAGTCCGCCTCTTGAAAATTCCTGATTCTGTTCCTCGATTGCTCTCTTCTCTTCTTCCGTAAGTTCCTGTACTTTTCCGTTTTTCCAAATACGGTTCATTCTCGTAAGTAGAACATCGACAGCCCCTTTCGTAATCATTACCGGACCATCCTCTAAAATATGTGCGGTAGACATTAATTTTCTATCACTATCAAACGGGATTTCACTCATACGCGGAAATTTTTCTCTCACATATCCTGCCTCAGCCCCAAGTTTACTTCCCAAATTAATCAGTGCTGTTTCCGTAGGATCACCTATTTCCACACCATCCACATTTGTAGAATCATTACACAAAATACTGTATCTTAATAACTGTTTCTGTCCCTGTGCCTGTCTGTCAATATCTTTTGCTAAAATACGCTGTCCGTTTACATAGTAGTCTTCTACTGTCATTTTATTTTGTGTCAATGTTCCTGTTTTATCCGAGCAGATAACTGATACACTTCCAAGTCCTTCTACCGCCTGCAATTTACGAATAATAGCGTGTTCTTTTGCCATTTTTTGTGTTCCAAAAGAAAGAACAATTGTCACGATTGAACTAAGCGCTTCAGGAATTGCCGCAACCGCAAGTGCTACTGCAAATAAAAATGCATCCCCTACGGAATCTCCTCTGAATACGCTTATACCAAATAAAATAGCACAGAAAATCAAAATAATAATCGAAAGTTTCTGTCCAAACTGATCCAAATTCATCTGTAACGGAGTCTTTTTCTCTGATGTTGTTTTTAACAGAGTTGCAATTTTCCCGACTTCCGTTTCCATTCCGATAGAAGTTACAATAAATGAACCTCTTCCGTATGTGACAAAACTTCCTGAAAATACCATATTTGTTTGGTCACCCAATGGAACTTCTCCTGCAATAACTTCTTCTGCCTTTTCTACTCCAAGACTTTCTCCTGTCAATGCGCTCTCGTCAATTTTCAAACTGGCATTTTGTAAAATACGTCCGTCTGCCGGAACATAATCTCCCGCTTCCAACATAACCTCGTCACCGATTGTCAGTTCAGAAGACGGAACTTGTATAACTGTTCCATTTCTCAAGACTTTTGCTGTAGGACCGGATAATTTTTTCAAACTATTTAAAGATTGCTCCGCCTTTACCGTCTGTACCGTTCCCAAAATCGCATTCATTGTAATAACGATAAGAATAACGGCTGTACTTTCCATATCTCCTAAAAATCCGGAAACAATCGCCGCCACAATCAAAATAATTACGAGAAAATCTTTGAACTGTTCCAAGAAAATCTGAAAAGTACTTTTCTTTTTTCCTTCCACTAATTCATTTTTCCCATATTGCTCCTGATGATTCAATACTTCTTCGTCTGTCAGTGGTTCGAGTTTACCATTTATCTGCATTCTCACTTCATCTGACGACAACTGATAATATTTTTTCATATTCTTTCCTCCAATTTCCCGTGCTATGTCTTTTAGTATGCCCATTTATTGTATAAAAACAAAGGTTCCAGGCAATAAAAAAGAGACCTTTATTGCACGTTAATAATGCAATAAAAGTCTCACTATTTCATTACGATACGGATGATTACTCATCGTACTGACGACATCGCACACGTTTAAAACGTTAGTTACTCCCTTTTATTAGTGTCTAATATAAACTTTTTTCCAGTTTATGTCAACCCTAAATTTTAGTTTGTAATCGTTCTTTCTGTTTCTTTATCAAATACATGAATTTTTTCTGCATCAAGAGCAAATTTAACTGTATCGCCTGTTCTTGCTGTTGTTCTAGGATTTACTCTTGCTGTCATAGATGCATTTTCATAATCAAAGTGTAAATAAACTTCTGCACCTAACATTTCATATACACGGATTGTTGCTTCAATCACTGTATTTGGTGAAGATTCAATAAACATCTGTTCATCATGAATATCTTCAGGACGAATACCAAGTACAACTGTTTTTCCGTCATATCCGCCGTCAATAAGTTTTTTCGCTTTTGCAGGCGGTAATTCAATAGATGCCGGTCCTGCCTGAAGAGAAACCTTATTTCCATTTACTTTACATACTGCATCTACAAAATTCATCTGTGGTGAACCGATAAATCCCGCAACGAATAAGTTACATGGTGTATCATATAATACCTGTGGTGTATCTACCTGCTGTACAACACCTGCATTCATAACAACGATTCTTGTTCCTAATGTCATCGCTTCTGTCTGGTCATGAGTAACGTAGATGATTGTTGTACCTAATCTCTGATGTAATTTAGAAATCTCAATACGCATCTGTCCTCTAAGTTTTGCATCAAGGTTTGATAAAGGTTCATCCATAAGGAATACTTTTGGATTACGAACGATAGCACGTCCCATAGCAACACGCTGTCTTTGTCCACCTGATAATGCTTTTGGTTTACGGTCTAATAATGCTTCCAAATCAAGAATTTTAGCTGCTTCACGAACCATTTTATCAATTTGTTCTTTTGGTACTTTTCTTAATTTTAAGCCAAATGCCATGTTATCATATACTGTCATGTGTGGATACAATGCATAGTTCTGGAATACCATCGCAATATCTCTGTCTTTTGGTTCTACATCATTTACTAATTTATCTCCGATTCTTAATTCACCTGAAGAAATATCTTCAAGCCCTGCAATCATACGAAGTGTTGTAGATTTTCCACAACCTGAAGGTCCTACAAAAATGATAAATTCTTTATCTTCAATTTCAAGATTGAAATCTTTTACCGCTACAAATCCGTTAGGATATACTTTGTTAATGTTCTTAAGTGATAAACTTGCCATTATATCTTTCCTCCCAAATACTAATCGTTTTCTCTTTAACCAGTATATAAAAAAAGTTCAACTCGGTCTACGCCCAAGTTGAACAATTTTTTTTTGAGAAAATATACAAATTGACGAATTAATATAATCTTTCTCCAACATACTCTGCATTACCAAATGCCAGTATCATCATAAAGAATGGATTTAACAACATTAATCCAAGTGCATAACCTATTCCTTTATTAAAGGCCTGTGCTAATTTTACGCTATATACAATAGATAAAATCGCATTCACACATGGAACAAGAAGACAGATAATGTACCATCCTTTTCCTTTTCCGAAAGCCATTTGATACAGGCAGTATGTATTATAAATCGGAATAAGTCCTTTCCAACCTTGAAGTCCTGCTTTCTCAAATAATCTCCACGATGCAATAAGGTTTAAAAGAATCATTCCTAAAGATAAAATTAACCCCATTCCTGTCGTAAGTAACTCTGTTAAGTCCGCTATCATAATGACGCCTCCCTCTGAATAATTTATGTATGATACCATATCACACTTTTATCAGCCTGTCTACTGTAATAACGCCTGATAAATATCTCTTTTGCCTACCCCTCTGTCTTTGGCTACACGCTTCATCGCTTCCTTCTTTTCAATCCCCTGTGACATATAATATTCCATATGTTCTTCCACACTCATCTCTTCCCATCGAGAAATTTCTTCCTCACGTATTTCCGTACGGCTCTTTCCTTCCAACACAAGAACACATTCCCCTTTCGGTTCATTGTCTTCATAATAAGAAATTGCTTCTTCTAATGTTGTAGCAAAAGCGGTTTCATGTTTCTTTGTTAATTCACGGCAAACTGTAATTTTTCGGTTACCCACCGTATTATACAATTCTTTTAATGTTTTTATAAGACGATGAGGAGCTTCATACAAAATCATTGTCCTTGTTTCACTTGCCAGTTCCTTTAAAACTTCCTGTTTTTCTTTTTTATCAGTAGGAAGAAATGCCTCAAATGCAAATCTTCTCGTAGATAATCCTGACAGAGTAAGAGCGGTAATACAGGCTGCTGCCCCCGGCAAAGAAGTAACTTCAATTCCCGATTCATAACACATTTTCACCAGTTCTTCTCCCGGATCGGATATTCCCGGCGTTCCCGCATCTGTGATTAACGCAATATTTACTCCCGCCTGCAATTTTTCCACCAGTTTTTTTCCTTTTTCAATCTTATTGTACTCGTGGTAACTCGTCATCGGTGTTTTAATTTCAAAATGATTTAACAGTTTAATACTGTTCCTTGTATCCTCAGCAGCGATTAAATCCACTTCTTGTAAAGTCCGTATAACTCTATATGTCATATCTTCCAGATTTCCAATCGGCGTTGCACACAGATATAGTTTTCCTGCCATTTTTTACTCCTTTACTTTAACCCGTATTCTCCCAGTAACTCTTCTGAATACACATTTTTTTCTCTGTATACAATCAAAGGAGGCTCTACCGTCATTCTTGAATTTCCTCCCCTACTCCCCTCAATCAGAACCATATTCGGCTCTTTATCAATATAAGGGTGTACTAGACGCATACGTTTCGGTTCTATCTTATAAGCACACATTTTTGATAAAATTTCTGCCAGTCTGAAAGGACGATGCACCATATAAAATCTTCCTCCGGAACGAAGCAACTTCGCACTCGTCCGCAAAATATCATCCAGATCACACAAAATCTCATGTCTTGCTATCGCTTTTGCACTGTCTTTATTCTGTAAACCGTGAGCTCCTATCATATATGGCGGATTTGTTGTGATTACGTCAAAAAAGACAGAACCAAACAGGTTTACTGCCTCTTTCACATCTCCCGTCACAATATCAATTTTGTCTTCCAAATGATTATATGCAACACTTCTTCTCGCCATATCGGCACTTTCTTCCTGAATTTCAAGTCCCGTAAAATATTCCCCTTCTGACTTTGCTTCCAGTAAAATAGGGATAATCCCTGTACCTGTTCCTATATCAAGTACTTTTTCTCCCTTTTTTACTTTTGCAAAGTTGGACAACAGCACTGCATCCATTCCAAAACAAAATTTACTTGGGTTTTGAATAATCTGATACCCTTTCACCTGTAAATCATCTAACCGCTCTTCCGGCTTCAAATTACTCTCCATCTAACTTCGATGCTCCCTCTCCCTTTTCCAAGGCGGCAAGTTCACGCATTTCCTCTTTTGAAAGTCTTACGTCTGTTTTCTTACGTCTTGGTTTAAATTTTAATTCACTTACTTTGTATTCACGGATTTCTTTCTCATCATTATCTAAAGTAACAATCACTTTCACTAACTGTCGAAGTACACTTAAATTCTGTACTTCCCCACGAAGTCCATCTACTGTCGTAACCATATCGCCAATTGCTGGCAAACGGCTGTTCAAATACTCATAAGTTTCCTCTTCATTTGTCAGACAGCACATTAGTCTTCCGCAAACCCCTGAAATTTTTGTCGGGTTCAAAGATAAATTCTGTTCTTTCGCCATTTTAATGGAAACCGGAGCAAATTCTGACAAATATGTGTGACAACAAAGCGGTCTGCCACAAATTCCGATTCCCCCACGAATTTTTGTTTCATCACGGACACCAATTTGACGAAGTTCAATTCTTGTACGGAAAACTGCTGCCAAATCTTTCACCAATTCCCTGAAATCAATTCTTCCATCTGCAGTAAAATAAAACAATACCTTATTATTATCAAATGTATATTCTGCATCAATCAATTTCATTTCTAATCCGTGTTTGCGGATTTTTTCCAAACAGATTTCAAAGGCTTCTTTTTCCTTTTCCTTATTTCTCTCCTCTATGCGTTTATCTTCCTCTGTAGCAACTCTGATTACCGATTTCAACGGCTGTGTAATCTCATCATCTTCCACTTCTTTCGGATCAGTCACTACACTGCCAAATTCAACGCCTCTTGCCGTTTCTACAATTACTTTATCACCTTTTTTAATGTTCAGTTTTGCCGGCGAAAAGAAATATATTTTACCTGCCGTGCGAAATCTCACACCAATCACTTTTGTCATTCCTAGTTCTCCTTTATTGTCAGCAATAACAGTTCCATAACTAAATCAAAATTAACATTTGCCTTTAATCTTGCTTTTGCCTTTTCAAGACTGTCTAAAATAATCTCAATTCCCTCATAAGAACTCTTATTTGCCCTGTCTTTTATATATTTTAACTGGTCGGCAAACACGATACCGTTCACATCTTTTGTTGCCTTATAAATCAGCACATCTCTGTACCAAATCATAATAATATCCAAATAATCATTGACACTTAATTTATATGTTCCTATCTTCTTAATGGCGATTACAATCTCAGAAATCTCCATTTCATTGATATGTCTTAACAATTGTAATGCCTCTTCTTTAATTTCATTAAAATGCTCAGAAGACGCAAGCATAATGGCACGTCCCATATTTCCCTGTGCAAATGCAGCACAAATATCTGCCTGATAATCAGGAATCTGCATCTGTTCCATAAGATATTTTTTAATAAGTGTCGTTTTAATATTTCTCAGTTTAAGCATAACGCATCTGGACATAATTGTCGGAAGTAAACTTTCCGCATTCTCTGTCAGCAAGAAAATAACTGCATATGCAGGCGGCTCTTCAATCGTCTTTAACAGTGCGTTCTGTGCCTGCACTGAAAGTAAATCTGCCTCTGGAATAATATAAATCTTATATGAACTGCTATATGGTTTTATAACAATATCGTTATTTACCTGTGTACGAATATCATCCACACTGATTGTATTTGGTTTCTCGTGTTTTACATGAATAATGTCAGGATGATTTCCGCTCTTAGCCTGTTTACAGGAATGGCACTCACCACATGGATTCGGTGTATGTTCTTCACACTGCAATGTCATGGCAAATAAATCTGCCAGCATCTTCTTTCCCGAACCTCTTTCTCCGTTCAAAATATATGCGTGTGACACTTTATCCTGAGATACTGCATTCTGAATATACTGAATAATATCGTTATGTCCGATTACATCTTTGAATCCTTTCATGTTACCACCATTCCTTTCCTGAAACTATATATCCTTAGTATATCATAGTTTTCCCTTAATATATAGTACAATTTCATCTACACAGTTTTCCACGTTTTCATTATAAAATCTTCTATCTATCCCCTGTTTTTCTAAGTTTTTCTCCGAAAAATCTTCTGTGTCAGCCAAAAATCTTCTGCAAAGTTCCGCATATTTAGGATTTTCCTGTCTGCGTTCACGCTCCAACGCCCTAAAAAGACGTTCCCCATCCTCTACTTCTATATAAATCGGTACAAGATTTTCCTCTCCAAAATATTCTCTCATCTTTTCGTAAGAAACCAATGTTCCTATTACAATATAACTGTCTATTTCCAACTTAATCTGATCATCCGCCGCCGTAAAATAGTTCCATTTCCCATGTACCGTATCATATGAACGCAATTCAATAATTTTACCTTCCCGCTGAAATGCTTCCAATTCTTTTTCCCCAACAAAATAATATTCTACTCCGTCTTTTTCCCCTTCTCTAATTGGTCTTGTCGTATATAAAACAATCGTCTTTAACTCCGGTAAATACTCCTGCAATTTTTTAAAAATTGTATCTTTTCCGGAAGAACTTTTCCCCATAACATAAAAAATCTTACCCATTTTTCCACACCCCAATATGTTTTTCCACCGCAATTCCCTCTATCGTGAACTGCAATTCTTCGTATCTTTTCAGGCACTGTACTGCCTCATTTGTAATCCTCTCTCCCGGAACAAGAAATGGTATTCCCGGCGGATATACATAAGCATACTCACCTGCAATTTTTCCTTCTGCATCTTCCCATTTTATATAAGAAAGACCATCCCTCTGTACTGACTTCTGCACTTCTGCACTTCTGCAGACTAAAGGTAAGTGAGGCAATTCCAAATCTTCCTCTTCTCTTTTCTCTGACTTTAATGTTTCATCTATCTCAAATAATGCTTCTTTTAATCTTGAAAATCCTTCCTCAGTATCTCCGACGGTTGTCATTGCTAAGACGTATGTCCCTGCAGTCATTTCCATCTGCAAATGATATTTTTCTAAAAGTATTTTACTTAATTCTCCGCTCGTTATGTTGGTACCCTTCACGGAAATAATCAATTTAGATATATCAAAATGTTCCGTCCTTATTATCTGCAGATGCTTTAATTTTTCAAGATTCTTTCTCAAAGTAATTAGTTTTTCCACATACCCTTCAAAGAGTATGTTTCTTTGATTTTCCAGCATTTCCATACAATAATCAATACTTGCCATAAGTACATATGAAGGACTGCTCGACTGTAACATATGAAGATAGTTTCGCACCTTTTCCCTATCAATTATTTTTCCATTCAAATGAATCAGTGCAGTCTGTGTCATTGCCGGTAATGTTTTGTGTAGACTATGAATGACAATATCTGCCCCCTTTTCGTTAGCATTTTTCGGAAATGCCTTATGAAATCCAAAATGTGCTCCGTGTGCCTCATCTACAATTAATGGAATATGATATTTATGTACAGTTTTCGCTATATTTTCCACATCAGAAAGTACTCCGTCATATGTTGGGGAAACAATAACTACTGCCTTAATTTCTTTTTCCTTTTTTAAAATTTCTTCTATTTCTTTACAGCTGATTTCTCCATTTATCTGTAAACTCTTTTCATATTTCGGATAAATATATATCGGTTCCAGTTCATTCATATAAATGGCATGATATACGGATTTATGGCAATTTCTTGCCACCAAAATTTTGTCGCCTTTCTCAGTTACACCTAAAATAGAACTTAAAATACCAACTGTACTTCCATTCACAAGAAAATGACTTTCTTCCGCTTTATATAAACGTGCTGACCTTTCCTGTGCTTCCTTTAAAATACTATCCGCATGATGTAAATCATCAAATCCTTCTATCTCTGTAATGTCTATCCCGTAAGGAAGACCGATAGGAAATTTTTCTTCATTTCGTTTATGTCCCGGCATATGAAATCCATAATAATCAGATTGCTGATACATTTTCAGTTTCTCATAGAGCATTATCTGTTCTCCTTTTCCTATGAAATCCTATGTATAAAAAAAAGCAGAATGCCTTTCGTTAAGGTATTTCTGCTCTTTTTATGCGGAAGATGGGACTTGAACCCACACGTAGTAACCCACACTAGAACCTGAATCTAGCTCGTCTGCCATTCCGACACTTCCGCAAGTCATTTTTCATTATACTGCTTTTTAAGAATTTAGTCAAATGATTATTAGATTTTTTGTATAACTGAGAGGATATAACTTATTTATAAGTCATATCCTCCCAAATTACTATTTCTATAAATCTCTAATCTGTGCGTGTAATTCCTGAAGTGATTTCACTTCTCCACAACCCGGTTTTTTCATAGACTTAATTCCACTGACAGTGGCTCTTGCTGCTGCCATCGTTGTCATATATGGAACTTTCGCCTTAATTGCTGCTTTACGAAGATAACTATCATCTTCCTGTCTGTCCTGACCGATTGGAGTATTAATAATCAAATCAACTTTTCCATTTGTGATTAAGTCCAACATATCCGGTCTTCCTTCATTGAGTTTATATACTCTTTCTGCTTCCATTCCGGCATCCTTAATTAACTGGCAAGTATTTTTAGATGCTAAAATCTTAAATCCGGCTTCAATAAAATCTTTGGCTACTTCTACCACTTCCGGTTTGTCTTTATCATTAACAGACATTAATACTGTTCCTTCTAATGGAATTTTCTTCTGTGTTGCTTCCTGTGCTTTATAGAATGCTTCACCGTAGAATGAAGACAATCCTAATACCTCACCTGTAGAACGCATTTCAGGTCCTAATACAGGGTCTACCTCTTGGAACATATTGAATGGGAATACCGCCTCTTTTACCCCATAGTGTGGGATATACTGTTCTTTTAACTGTGGAACAGGTGATGGTCTTCCTGTCAACTCAGAAGTAATAATTTCAGTTGCAAGCGGTACCATTTTTATATTACATACTTTTGAAACTAATGGCACTGTTCTTGATGCTCTTGGATTGGCTTCCAATACATATACTTTACCGTTTTCAATTGCATACTGCATATTCATAAGACCTTTAACGTGCATTTCTTCTGCAATTTTTCTTGTATATTCTTTGATAGTCTTAATATTATCTTCCGAAATATGTTTAGACGGAATAATACAAGCAGAGTCCCCTGAATGTACACCTGCCAATTCAATGTGTTCCATTACTGCCGGAACAAATGCATGTTCACCGTCACTGATTGCGTCTGCTTCGCATTCTAAAGCATGATTTAAGAAACGGTCAATCAAAATTGGTCTATCTGGTGTAACACCTACAGCCGCTTTCATATAACCTGCCATACTTTCTGAGTCATAAACAACTTCCATTCCACGTCCACCAAGAACGTAAGAAGGTCTAACCATAACCGGATAACCTATTTTCTCTGCAATTTCTACTGCTTCTTCAACATTTACTGCCATTCCTGATTCAGGCATAGGAATTTCTAGTTTTTCCATCATGGCACGGAATAAATCTCTATCCTCAGCAAGATCAATTACAGATGGTGCTGTTCCAAGAATTTTCACTCCGTTTTTCTCTAAGTCTGCTGCAAGGTTAAGCGGTGTCTGTCCACCAAACTGAGCGATAACCCCTACCGGTTTCTCTTTTTTATAAATACTGAGTACATCCTCCAATGTAAGTGGTTCAAAATATAATTTATCAGATGTATCATAATCTGTTGAAACTGTTTCAGGATTACAGTTTACAATAATTGTTTCAAATCCTAATTTTTTCAATGCAAGAGATGCGTGTACACAGCAATAATCAAACTCAATACCCTGTCCGATTCTGTTAGGACCTCCGCCCAAAATCATTACTTTTGGTTTGTCCTCACGGATTGGATTTTTGTCTTCTGCATTGTATGTTGAGTAATAGTATGCGCTATCTTCTGTTCCGCTTACATGAACACCTTCCCATGCTTCCTCAACACCGAGTTCAATTCTCTTTTCTCTAATTTCGGCTTCTTCTACATCTAATAACTGACTTAAATATTTATCAGAAAAACCGTCTTTTTTCGCTGTAATCAACGCTTCGTCAGAAGGTAAATGTCCTTTTGATTTCAAAAGTTCTTCTTCTTCCTCAACCAATTCTCGCATCTGCTCAATGAAATATGCTTTTACTTTTGTTCTTTCATGGATTTCTTCGATTGTAGCACCTTTTCTCAACGCCTCATACATGATAAAATGACGTTCACTTGTAGGTGTTACCAACATTTTAAGAAGTTCATCTTTTGATTTTGTATCAAAATCTTTTGCATGTCCAAGTCCGTAACGTCCTGTTTCCAAACTTCTGATTGCTTTCTGCAATGCTTCTTTATATGTTTTTCCGATACTCATTACTTCACCTACAGCGCGCATCTGAGTACCTAATTTATCTTCTACACCTTTGAATTTTTCAAATGCCCAACGAGCAAATTTAATTACAATGTAATCTCCATTCGGAACATATTTATCCAATGTTCCATATTTTCCACATGGAATATCTTTCAAAGTAAGTCCTGTTGCCAACATTGCTGATACAAGTGCAATAGGGAAACCTGTTGCTTTTGATGCAAGCGCTGATGAACGTGATGTTCTTGGGTTGATTTCAATAATAATATCTCTATCTGTTTTAGGGTCATGAGCCCACTGTACGTTACATCCGCCGATTACTTGAACTGAATCTACAACTTTATGAGATTTTTCCTGTAAACGCTGCTGTACTTCTTCTGAGATTGTAAGCATAGGCGCTGAACAGAATGAATCACCTGTATGTACTCCAAGAGGGTCAATATTCTCAATGAAACATACTGTAATCATATTGCCTTCTGAATCACGAACTACTTCAAGTTCTAATTCTTCCCATCCTAAAATAGATTCCTCAACAAGTACCTGTCCTACTAAACTTGCCTGAAGCCCTCTTGCACAAACTGTTTTTAATTCTTCTTTATTATAAACAAGTCCGCCGCCGGCTCCACCCATTGTATATGCTGGTCTAAGTACAACCGGATAACCAAGTTCTTCTGCAATTGCAAGAGCTTCATCTACTGAATAAGCAACTTCACTTCTTGCCATCTCAATTCCAAGACTGTCCATTGTCTTTTTAAATTCAATTCGGTCTTCACCTCTTTCAATTGCATCAACCTGAACACCGATTACTTCTACATTATATTTTTCCAAAATTCCTGCCTGTGCTAATTCTGAACATAAATTAAGACCCGATTGTCCACCTAAATTTGGTAATAGTGCATCTGGTCTTTCTTTAGCAATAATTTGCTCTAATCTCTCTACATTGAGAGGTTCAATATAAGTAACGTCAGCAGTTTCCGGGTCTGTCATAATTGTCGCCGGATTAGAATTAACTAATACAATTTCATATCCTAAACTCTTAAGAGCTTTACACGCCTGTGTCCCTGAATAGTCAAATTCACACGCCTGTCCAATAATAATAGGGCCAGAACCAATAATAAGTACTTTGTGAATATCTTTTCTCTGTGACATTGTAACTCCTCCTGTTTCCTCGTTGTTTTTTCCATTGCCAATTATTATACAGAAAAAAAGATAGAATAGCAATCCCATTTTTTATCTTTTTTGTATTATTTTTTATACTTTATCTTTTTCTTCATATTTTACGCATATATTAATATCCTATCAAATAAATTTTTCTTCATCATAACAAAAAAAGAACAGATTTATCTGTTCTTAAAGTGAAGCATCGGGGATTCGAACCCCGGACAACTTGATTAAAAGTCAAGTGCTCTACCGACTGAGCTAATGCTCCATATTATATGATTTATACTACATCGCTGTAGAATGCCCAGAGCCGGAATCGAACCAGCGACACGAGGATTTTCAGTCCTCTGCTCTACCGACTGAGCTATCTGGGCTTAACTTATATCCCCTTGGCAATAAAAACCTTATTGGCATTTTGTCAATAAGTTGAAATTGCGGGGGCAGGATTTGAACCTACGACCTTCGGGTTATGAGCCCGACGAGCTTCCAGACTGCTCCACCCCGCGTCATTATCTAATTTAATGGATGGAGAAGGATTCGAACCTTCGAAGGCGGTGCCAACAGATTTACAGTCTGCCCCCTTTGGCCACTCGGGAATCCATCCATAAAGCCGACAATCGGACTTGAACCGATAACCTGCTGATTACAAATCAGCTGCTCTGCCAATTGAGCCATGTCGGCATATTAATTATATAAATGGGACCAACAGGGCTCGAACCTGTGACCCCCTGCTTGTAAGGCAGGTGCTCTCCCAGCTGAGCTATGATCCCATAATATAAACGACCCGGAAGGGACTCGAACCCTCGACCTCCGCCGTGACAGGGCGGCGCTCTAACCAACTGAGCCACCGGGCCATATGAAGATATATACCTTCAAAACCACACAC